>JAAXJV010000103.1:2080-6953 GCA_012269655.1 Pseudomonadales bacterium | reverse complement strand
GTTGGCGGTTCCAAAATGCAGGTGCTGCGTTATTTGAGGATCTGTCGTTATCTATCGCCCCCGGCGAATTTGTCGCGATTGTTGGGGGCTCTGGCGTCGGGAAATCGACATTGCTGCGGCTGGTGAACGGCTTGCTACCGGCCTCATCAGGCCAGGTCCGATTGAATACACGACCGGCGCCCGGTCGCCGCGAGCAGGCCATCGTGTTTCAGGATGCACGACTTATGCCCTGGCGCAGTGTTCGAGGAAACATCCGATTTGCCTTGCAGGCCCTTGGCTTGGATAAGAAGGAAATCGAGCGCCGAATCGATTCGGTATTGAACCTGACGGGGTTGACGGAACTGGGCGGTCGCTGGCCTCATCAGTTGTCCGGCGGTCAGGCTCAACGAGTGGGGATTGCACGTGCGCTGGCAGTCGAACCCGCCATCTTGCTGATGGACGAGCCCTTCAGTGCGATTGATGCTTTGACCCGAGCGAGCCTACAAACGGAGCTGCTACGTATCTGGCAGCAGACGCAGGCAGCCGTCTTGTTTGTGACTCACGATCTAGATGAAGCCACGTTGTTAGCGGACCGAGTGGTGGTGTTAGGGGGTTCGCCTGCGCGGGTGGTCGAGGATCGGGTGATTCAACTGCCTAGGCCTCGTAATCGGCAAACCGCTGAGTTTCATCGTGAGGTGGCTTCGTTGGCCAACTGCTTATGAAAGTACTCATTCATGCCCCCAGTGCCTGCGCCTTGGACCGGGCTCTGCGAAATTTGGTCAACCTTAAGGCGGCCCGTCCCGACGCCATCGCTGAATTGGTGATCAACGGCGAGGCAGTTAAGCACGCCCATCAAATAGGCTGTGAGCTACCCGAGCTGCGGGTTTGCCTGAATTCTCTGACGACGCAGGGCTTGTCAGCCTTGGGCAGTTGGCAGATCGTCGAAGCCTCAGTGGCTCATTTGGCCGAGCGCCAATTGGCAGGTTGGAGTTACATCCGGGCCTAAATTCAGTAGGCTGACGGCATGGCAAAACCCATCAAATCCATCCTCTTGATCGCCAGTCTGGCCGCCGTCGTTGGCTTGGACCGAGCGGGCGTGCTGTCTGCGGCCCAAGCCGATACCGTCAGGGGCAGTGCCCAGATCATTGATGGCGACAGTATTCGCGTGCAGGGCGTCGAAATTCGCTTGCATGGCATTGATGCGCCTGAGGGGCGGCAGCTTTGCCAGGACGCGCAGGGGCAAGACTACCGCTGTGGTGACGTCGCCCGCGAAGCGCTCAAAGCCATGACTCGTGGATTGGATGTTCAATGCAATCGTCTGGATATCGATCGATATGGCCGTTGGGTCAGCGAGTGCCGAACTGAGCAAACATTCCTGAATGAGCAAATGGTCATCCAAGGCCACGCGGTTGCCTATCGGCGCTACAGCCAAGCCTACGTTGGCGCTGAGGAACAAGCCCGCGCTGAAAAGCGTGGCATCTGGGCGGGGCGGTTTGAAAAACCGGAGCGCTGGCGGCGGAACAATCGTTAAGTCGTATTGCTTGCGTGCGGCTGGCCCACTAGGATCAGCGCCGTATACCACGGAACACATTCATGACTACCTTTGATCGCTGGGTACCTTGGCTTTTTCTATGCTTTTGGAGTGCCGGTTACTCGGTGGGCAAGGTTGCGCTCGAATACACCACCCCGCTGAACTTGCTGGCCTTTCGATTCGGAGCCACCGCTTTGGCGCTGGCTCCATTGATACTGATCTGGCGTTTAACTTTACCCGCCTGGGAATCTGTTAAAGCGCTGGCGGGGCTCGCTTTTTTTCTACAAATTGGCCATTTTGGTAGCGTCTACATTGGTCTTAAGTTGGGTGCCAGTGCGAATATCATGGCGCTCTTCGCCGCCTCGCAACCCGTCCTGATCATTCTCGCTGCCGCTGTGTTAAAACGCCAAATGCCATCGTTCGGGCTTTGGATGGGATTGGCGCTCGGATTGGCAGGCGCAGGCTGGGTTATTGGTATCCAGATGCAAGGAGACACGGGCTTTCTGTTGGGTTCTCTGCTCGGATTCTTAGCCGTTCTGGGACTTTCGCTGGGGCAGGTGATCGAGAAACAACGAAAGTTGGCTGTTCATCCGCTGATGGGAGCCTGGATTCAGTATGTGTTTGCCTCACTGGTGTGCTTACCGGTGGCGTTGTTTTGGGAGGGCTGGAACGGCTCACTGGCACCACCGTTTTTAGCGGCCATGAGTTATCTGGTGTTGGGCAATTCGGTGATCGGTATCATGCTGATGCTGCGGATGGTCCGATCGGGAAATTTATCCCAAGTCAGTGGGATTATGTTTTTGGTACCGGCCATGGCAGCGTTGATTGCTTGGCCGGTAGCGGGCGAGCAAGTTCCTTTATTGGCGGTCCCCGGTATGTTGATGGCCATGGCTGGCGCTCTCTGGACTCGCCATCTCACCCGACAAACTTGAGACACTACCCGGCCGCTGAATGCTGTACTCGGTGACGGGCAGTGGTGAAATTCGAGCGGTGCGGATTCGAAACGCAATCACCGCAGCCAGAATTAGATGGATAATCAGAATAAATCCGAACAGTCCAGCAGGGCCCATGGCTGCTTTTATAGGCAAGCAAGCGATCGGCCCAATGACGGCACCTAGGCCGAACAGAATGAGCATCAAGCCGGCCACCTCTAAATTGTGGCCGGGTCCAATTTGATCGTTCACCAGGGCAATCGATACCCCGTAAAGCGTATAGAGCGTCGCACCCATGCCGGCGGCCATGATGAGCTGAATCGACAAGTTCGGGGTTTGGAACACAACGAATGCGAGTCCCATCATTGCACTGGCTAAACTTAGCCCACCCAGCACACGGCGACGATCCCTTTTATCAGACAAGCGCCCCACTGGAATTTGAAATAACGCTCCAGCGATGAGCGAGACAGTCATAAACCATGCGGTTTCGTTTAGGCTCAGGCCAACTTCGCTGGCATAGACGGGTGCCAAGGTGCCAAATGCACTGGATCCCAGACCGATAATGAAAATGGCCAAACTGCCCACAGGGCTTTTCAGTGCGAGCTTAAACGAGGGCCAACGGGGCGTGGGTTGCTCTGCAGGCTGAGCACAGCGTGTCATTGCGGTAGGAATTAGAGCCGCAGCAAACAGCATGCTGGCGAGAATAAAGGGTTCAGCTTGGCTGGGATCCATGAGGGTGAGTAACAACTGACCCAGCGTCAGCCCGGCAAAATTACAGGCGGTGTAGTAACCAAAAAATGTACCTCGGTTGCTGGAGTCAGCCCGTTCGTTCAGCCAGCTTTCGGCAATCGTCGCGGCGGCCGCAAAGGCAAATCCGGTCAGTGAGCGCAGCACGATCCAAGCCCACTCATCAATCCATAAGCCGACCCAGCCTACGGCGAAGCCAGCAATGGCGGCGACAACGGTATACGCCCTTGCGTGACCGGCCCGACCGATCATGCGCGGTGCAACGACGCAGCCCAATAAAAACCCAATGGCATAGGTCGAACCCATTAAGCTGATAGAACTGACATCGAAGCCTTCCGCCTGTGCGCGAATAGGCACCAACAGACCTTGCAATCCACCAGAAACGTGCAGAAGAGCACCGCTGAGCAACAAGGACGAAACCGCAAGAATAGCCGACATGGCGAGACCTCAATGTACCGAGCACCCATTGCTCGGGCGGATAGTGTAGGGTGAATTCACCGGTTCACTGAGCGCTATTTTCGCATCGATAGGTGAGAAATTTTCCTAATGGATTTGCGACACCCCTTTACGCATTTATTCATTTGTATACAAACTGTATTCAATTGGCGTTAAGGTGGGGACATGACAAAAGACAAAAAACAGCAGTTAAGCGAAGCCATCCAGCATAACGTGCTAACGCTTCAGTGGGCACCTGGCCAGGATTTGGATGAATCCAGCTTGTCGCTGCAGTTTGGGCTGTCACGGACGCCGTTGCGGGAGGTGTTTCGCGATCTGGCAGGGCAGGGTTTTTTGTCGCAAAAACAGCATCGCAATACTCGGGTAGCCGAGCTCTCGCATCAAACCTTGCGAGAATTTTTTCAAGCAGCGCCGATGATCTACAGCGCAATCATGCGTTTGGCAGCCGAGAATCGCACGATCGCCCAAGTCCAACAGCTCGAAGTGATTCAAGATGACTTCGAGCAAGCGTTGGCCAGCGCAGACGGGCAGGCTCGCAGTCTGGCGAATCACCGCTTTCATAAGCAAACGGCGCTGATGGCAAACAACCGCTACCTTTTGCCGAGTTTTGAGCGCTTGTTGATTGATCACACCCGTATCGGACAAACCTTTTTCCGAACGGCCGGACCCGATCAACCGATGTCTGAAGCCTCGGATCATCATCGCCAGATGATAGCTGCGATCTCGGCAGGTGAAGTGGCTCGCGCGGGTGACCTCGCAATCGAGCATTGGAATTTATCAAGGGCGCAATTTGCCCAATTTGTTATGCCTCAAAGTTTGGATGTGAATCTGGGGCAATGGATACAAGGAGAACCCTCATGAACCCGGTGATGCGTTTTGAAGGCATCTATACGCCGGTCGTTACTCCCGTCCACGCAGACGGCAGTATCGACTACGAAAATTTAGGCCGCCATGTCGATCGCTTGGTCGAATCCGGTGTTCATGGATTGATCTCTGGCGGGTCAACTGGCGAAAACTACGCGCAAAGCATTGGGCAGCGCATAGAGCTGGCCAAGTTCACCCATGAGCGACTGGAGGGACGTCTGCCCTTGATCGTGGGTACAGGTACCATGCGTACCCCTGATTCGATTGAGTTGGCTGAGGCGGCTGCCACCATGGGGGCCGACGCGATTCTGTTGGCGACGCCTCCCTATGCCGTACCCACCGAGCGTGAAAACGCCATGAATGC
>JAAXJV010000103.1:0-1980 GCA_012269655.1 Pseudomonadales bacterium | reverse complement strand
TGTTGGCGACGCCTCCCTATGCCGTACCCACCGAGCGTGAAAACGCCATGAATGCACTGACCATTGATCGCGCCGCCGATTTACCCATTATGCTATACAACTATCCGGGCCGGATGGGCGTCAGCATGGGTGAGGAGTTCCTCGATATCGTTGGACGTTCGAAAAATGTCTGCGCGATCAAAGAAAGTTCGGGTGATATCAACCGGGTGCATCTGTTAGCTCGGGACTACCCGCACATCCAAATGTCCTGTGGCATGGATGATCAGGCGCTTGAGTTTTTTGCCTGGGGTGCGCGGTCTTGGGTGTGTGCCGGCTCCAATTTCTTAGGGCCACAACACGTGGCCTTGTATCAGGCCTGCGCGGTCGAAGGAAATTTCGATAAAGGCCGCCGGATTATGTCGGCGATGATGCCGCTGATGCGGGTACTCGAGCAGGGCGGCAAGTTTATTCAGTGCGTTAAATACGGCGTGACCTTGAACGGACTGGATACCGGGGCATTGATGCCGCCGCTGGCGCCGCTGAACAAGAACGAAAAACGCGAACTGGAACAGGTCATCCGCGTGTTGACCCGCACCATCGAACAGATACAAGCCGAGGGATAAGCCATGTTGACTCAAGCCGAATACGAAGCCATTGCGGCCGAACTAAGATTGCCCACTCAGGCTCATATCAACGGTGCAGCTCGACCTGCAATCGGCGGCGAAACCTTCGCCACCTATAACCCAGCCACCGGCGACAAATTGGCTGACGTGGCGGCCTGCGATCAGCGTGACGTTGACTATGCGGTTGAAAAAGCGCGTGAGGCCATGGACTCAGGCGTATGGGCCCTAATGCATCCGCATGAGCGCAAGCAGGTGTTGATCAAGCTGTGCAAGCTGGTTAAGCGTAACCGCCATGAGCTGGCGGTCATGGAATCACTGGATTCAGGCAAGCCGATCGCGGACTGCGAGAGTATCGATATACCGGAGTTCATCCATACCTTGACCTGGCATGCCGAAGCGGTGGATAAGATTTATGACCAAACTGCGCCCGTGGGTAGCGATGCCATGGCCATAATCGAACGCGAGCCCATCGGTGTTGTCGCGGCGGTTTTACCCTGGAACTTTCCGCTCTTGATGTTGGCTTGGAAAATGGGGCCCGCGCTGGCGGCAGGTTGCAGTCTGATTGTAAAACCTGCCGAGCAGACCAGCTTAACGGCCTTACGTATTGCAGAATTAGCCGCCGAGGCGGGCATTCCTGCCGGCGTATTTAACGTGTTGCCGGGTACTGGAGTCGCCGTGGGTGAGCCACTGGGCCGACATATGGACATCGACATGGTGAGCTTCACTGGCTCCACCGCAACAGGACGACGCTTCCTGACTTACTCAGGTGAGTCGAATCTGAAAAAGGTGGTGTTGGAAATGGGCGGCAAGAATCCCTGCATCGTGATGGATGACGCGGTCCACCTGGATCGTGTCGCTCAGCAGGTTTGCAACGGTGCCTTCTGGAACATGGGCGAGAATTGCTCGGCCGCCTCCCGCCTGATTGTTCATGCGGACATCAAAGACGCGTTGCTTAAACGCATTGTTGAGCGCATGCGTGAATGGCGTATGGGCGATCCGTTGGATCCACAGGTACAACTGGGTGCCATGATTGATTCGGGTCACTTTGCCAAGGTGCAAAGCTATCTCAAGCAAATCAAATCCCCCATCGCCGGTGGTTCGACTGAAAATGGAACTCATATCGAGCCGACATTGGCCGAAGCCGATCCGGATGATGCCTTGGCTCGAGAGGAAATCTTTGGGCCGGTGCTGAGTATTTTGACGGTCGATAGTTTCGACGAAGCTATCGCTGTGGCGAACGACACACCTTATGGTTTGGCGGCTAGCTTGTTCACCAGCGATGTAAAACGAGCTTTACGAGGCGCGCGCGCCATTCAAGCAGGAACCGTGACGGTGAACTGCTTCGGCGAAGGTGACATCACGACACCCTTTGGCGGTT
>JAAXJV010000169.1:5309-6982 GCA_012269655.1 Pseudomonadales bacterium | reverse complement strand
AAGCAGAACTCAGCAAAGGAAGTTAAATCAATTTTGTTATAGACAGGCCGCCCCAAGAGGCGGCCTTGGGTTGCCTTTGATGATGCCCGGCTTCAGTCACTTCTCAACGCTTAATCCCCGCCAACAGATATAAAAAGCCCCGGAGTACCGGGGCCTTGATCACACTCGATTCCTTAGTTGCCGGCTGCGGGCAAACCCTCAGCGGTTTCGTCGAAGTACACAGGGTCGCCTGCTAGGTCATAACCAATAACAGTCTTAAATCGGACCTGTGCTGTATTAAGTTCACTGTAAATCGGATCACCGGCCAGATCGTAGCCAGTGACTTCCATGCTCATTACCGGAATGGGCTTGGTCTTGTCGTAAATAGGATCACCCGCGTTGTCATAACCCATGACCGGATAAGATACGACCGCACCTGCCGCCATGGCTGAAGTTGCTGCCAAGGTCAGTGCCGAGGCCAACAGTGTATTGTGAGTTGCTTTCATGAAACTTCTCCTAACTAAGTCACCATCTGAGCCTTATGAGTCAGATGCATTCGCATCGTGATGTCGATGCGATGTCTTTAAATTAGGGGATTAATTTGTGATCACCACCCACCAAAGTCGAAAGTGTGAACCCGTTCCTTTTTGTTGCATTTTGAAACATATGTTAACAAGCCTGTTTCCAGCGGCTTCCTGTGGGATAATCGAACCATGGAAAAGTTTTGGGAAACCACGGCACTAGCTGACATGAACGAAGCACAGTGGGAGTCGCTGTGTGACGGCTGCGGCTGGTGCTGTGTACACATGCTCGAAGACGACGACGGCAATCTATATCAGACCGATGTCGCCTGTGATTTGATTGATACCTGCGAAGGGCACTGCACCCAGTATGAGTCGCGCTTTGACCTGGTGCCGGAATGCAACAAGGTCTCCTTAAACCTGCCTGAAGCCTTCCCGACTATGCCGGAATCCTGTGCATACCGGCGCCTGTATTACAAACAGCCGATCCCAGAGTGGCACCCGCTACTGACCGGGAGCAAAGACGCGATGCACGATGGCGGACACAGTGTACGTGGTCGAATTGTTCACGAACGTGAAGCAGGGGACCTAGAGGACCATGTGCTGGCCTGGACACCGGTCCGGTTTGTTGAATAACGCTAAGTTTAGATTACAGGCGGGCTTTGATTTGCGTCTCGATGTCTTCGAGGTCAGACAAGGTGTCCTGAATATCGATCATCTGCTGCTCTAACTGCATACGCCGCTCAGATACCTTTTCCAACAGCAGCCGGATCTGCGCCTGTTGCGTGGGATCTTGGTCATACATGTCTAGATACTCTCGGATTTCCGCTAGCGAGAACCCAAGGCGCTTTCCTCGCAGGATCAACTGCAATCGACCACGATCCCGTTTTGTGTAAACGCGCCGTGAGCCTACTCGCTCGGGGGCGATGAGGCCCTTGTCTTCATAAAACCTAATGGCTCGAGCACTGATATCAAAGGCTTCGGCCAGTTCGTTGATGCTAAACAATCCGTCCATTAGTCCAATCACTTTTGTACTGGCAGCGCAGATTAACCGAATTCGGACTTGAACGCATCGAAAACTGGAATTACTTTACGTAAACGTTAACTAATAAACCTTATGGGAAGGTGTGCGATGAGTTGGGTGATGGGCATTATCATTTGTGTCGTTGTGAT
>JAAXJV010000169.1:0-5209 GCA_012269655.1 Pseudomonadales bacterium | reverse complement strand
CCCCCTGAAGTTTGGGCATTTATCCGTAAGGAAGGCTTTTTAGGGATGCTGATCGAGAAGGAACATGGAGGATTGGGTTTTAGTGCTCAAGCTCAGTCGATGGTGGTCTCGAAAATCGGTTCGCGCAGCGTGAGTGCGGCGATCACGGTAATGGTACCCAACTCGCTTGGGCCCGGTGAGCTATTAACCAAGTACGGCACCGACAAACAAAAAGCGTACTACCTACCTCGGTTAGCAGATGGAACAGAAATTCCTTGCTTTGCGTTAACCGGGCCTAACAGCGGTTCAGACGCGGGATCGATGCGGGATGTCGGGATTGTTTGTGAAGGCACGTACAAAGGCAAAAAGACCCTGGGTGTGGCGCTGACCTTTGATAAGCGATATATCACCTTGGCACCCGTGGCCACGTTGGTCGGATTGGCTTTCCGCTTGCATGACCCAGAAAACCGACTGGGTAAAGGCACGGATGTCGGCATCACACTGGCGCTGTTGCCCCATGATCACCCGGGCGTGAACACCGGACGTCGTCATTTCCCTTGCCGAAGCGCCTTCATGAATGGACCTGTCACAGGCGAGGACGTATTCATCCCCATGGAATTTTTGATTGGGGGTGCAGATTACGCCGGTCAGGGCTGGCGGATGCTAATGGAGTGCTTAAGTGTAGGACGTGCCATTTCACTGCCCGCGATCGGCACCACCGCCGTCAAAGGCACATTGCGAACAACCAGCGCCTATGCGCGCATTCGCCGTCAATTCGGCCTATCCATTGGTCAAATGGAAGGCGTTGCAGAGCCGTTGGCCGAAATGGTTAAGCGAGCTTATGTATTTGAGTCCGCGCGGGGCGCGACGGCCGCCATGGTAGACGATGGCGAAAAGCCCAGCGTCATTAGCGGTTTGATGAAATACCAAGCCACCGAAGCCATGCGAGATAGCTATGACAACGCCATGGACATTCATGGCGGTAAAGCCATCTGTGATGGCCCCTCAAACTACCTGTACGCCGATTTTGGGGCGGTGCCGGTCGGCATTACCGTTGAGGGCGCAAACATTCTGACCCGTACCCTGATCACCTTTGCACAGGGCGCATTGCGAGCTCACCCTTGGCTCATCAAAGAGGTTCAGGCTGCACAAAACTCAGACACCAAGGCCGGGTTGGCGGAATTTGACCAAGCGCTAGCCGGTCATACGGGCTATGCATTGGCGAACTTCTTTGGTGGTCTCTTCCACAACCTGACTCGTGGGGCATTTGCCAGCGCGCCTGCGGATGCGACTGTTGAGAAACACTGGTATCAACAACTGCATCGCGCTAGCCAGTCTTTTGCACTGGTGTCGGATTTAACCGTCATTTCGTTGGGCGGCGATCTAAAGCGCAAGCAAATGATCAGTGGTCGACTGGCCGATGCCTTGTCTGAAATGTATTTGATGGCAACAACGCTCAAGCGTTTCCGCGAAGATGGCCGCCCAGCGGAGGACCAAGGAGTTCTGGAGGCCTCAATGCAGGACTGTTTGGCACGTTTCCAACATCAATTGGATGCTGTCATCCGTAACTTCCCGAACCCGGTCATTCGGCTGGTCATGCGGGTGGGGGCATTGCCACTGGGCATCACCTATAAACCCGCCTCGGATCAGCAAAACTACCGTTTGGCCAAGGCAATTTTGCAGCCGGGTGCATGGCGCGATCGGATGACCCGAGATCTGTACGTCAACTTTAATGAAAACGACCCCACGGGCGTCTTGGAGGCCGGACTTTTGGCGGTGACTGACACAGCCGAAATCGAAACTAAGTTCCTTAAGGGACTTCGCAAAGGCGAATACGAATGGCGTCATGATCAGGATGCCATTGGCCAAGCTGTCGAGCAGGGTGTGCTGAATGACCAAGAGGCCAAACAATTACGCCTTAGCCTCGCGCTCACCGAAAAAGTCGTGGCGGTGGATCATTTTGAACCCGAGGCGCTCAGCACAGCCCAATCACATCCGGCAGACATGCCCAAGGCCAGCTAAATGAGACACTGGACGTTTTCAATCGACAGCGAAGGGCTTGGGCATCTGGTACTCGATCATGCCAATGCCCGAGTCAATACACTCGGCAGCGAGGTGCTGGCCGAGCTAGATCAAGCACTGGTGGAAATTGAACAAACCTCGCCCAAAGGCGTCATCATTTCCTCGGGGAAGAGCCGTGGATTTATCGCCGGCGCCGACATCGCCGAGTTCAATGAATTCAGTGACGAAGCGCAACTGCGTGAGTCATTGAAGCGCGCCCATGCCTTGTTTGATCGGTTGGAGTCACTACCGATGCCGACTGTAGCCGCCATTCACGGGTTCTGTCTGGGCGGCGGACTCGAATTGGCCTTGGCCTGCACCTACCGAGTCGCCACCAAGGAGTCCACCTTAGGGTTTCCTGAAGTGAAGCTCGGCATTTTCCCTGGCTTTGGAGGAACCGGTCGAAGCGTCGAGCGCGCTGGAGCGTTGGCAGCCATGACCGCCATGCTGACCGGGAAAAACTACAAAGCACCGGCCGCTCGACGGATTGGATGGCTAGAACGCGTGGTTGAAACACCGGACCGGTTGTTCTGGGCCGCTCGGAAACTCATTCTAGGCCGAAAAACTGTGCGCAAACGCCCCGTGGCTCACCGCTTAATGCAACTCAAACCCATCCGAGGGTATTTGGCCAAGAAGATGCGACAGCAAACGCAGACCAAGGCGAATCCAGCGCATTACCCCGCACCATTCGCACTCATTGACCTATTTGAAGCGTATGGCCGCACCTCTAAATCAATGCGCGCGGGCGAAATAGAGCGATTTCCCGCGATGATGTTGTCGCAGACCAGTGGATCTCTTCGACAGGTGTTTTTTGCATCCGAGGCCCTAAAAAAGGTCGAGACCCCATTCAAAGGGCGGCGTTTACACGTTATAGGCGCCGGCGTGATGGGCGGTGACATTGCAGCCTGGGCGGCCTTCAGTGGATTTGACGTAACCCTTCAGGACCTGACTCAAGACGCCATCGAGCCAGCACTAAAACGCGCCGAAAGCTTGTTCAAAAAGCGCCTGCGCAAACAGCCTGCGATTGACAATGCGCGGTCGCGGTTAAGGGCCGATGTAAAGGGCGAGGGCGTCGTGCAGGCAGACATCATTATTGAAGCGGTGGTCGAAAAGCTCGAGGTCAAGCAGCCGCTCTTCCAGCGTCTGGAGGAGCAAGCGAAACCTGACGCCTTACTGGCAACCAATACTTCTAGTTTGCCGCTTGAAGACATCGCGAAAGGCATGCGGGATCCCAGCCGGTTAGTGGGTGTGCACTTCTTTAATCCGGTCGCACAACTGCCCTTGGTAGAAATCATACAAGGGGCAGCGACACGGCCCGATGTGCTCGAACAAGCCCGGGGATTTGTGGCTGCGATCCGCAAGTATCCGTTACTCGTGAAATCCGCTCCGGGATTCTTGGTTAACAGAGTCCTGGCCCCCTATATGTTTGGCGCGCTGGATCGCTTGGAGCAAGGCGCCAAGGCCGAAGATCTCGATGCCGCGGCTGTCGCATTTGGCATGCCGATGGGACCTATCGAGCTGATGGACAGTGTGGGCCTCGACGTTTGTTTGGCCGTGGCTCAGGAGTTGGGTTTGGACAATCAGCAAGACAACTCGCTTAAGCAATTGATTGGCCAGGGCAAGCTAGGGCGCAAGTCGGGCCAGGGTTTCTATGCTTGGGAAAAGGGCAAAGCCCAACGGACGCTGCCGTCAGGTGATGCGGAATTAGGTGCCTTGTTGCTAAAGCCTCTGGTGGACACCTGTGAAGCCTGCTTGGCTGAAGGCATTGTTCAGGATGCTGAGTCATTGGATATCGGCGTGATTTTTGGAACTGGATTTGCACCATTTTTGGGTGGCCCGTTGCGGGCTCGCGCGTTAGGAGTTGTTTAAATGAGCCGTGACGTTTTTGTTCTAGGCAGTGCTCGCACCCCATTTTGCCGTTCTTACAGCGGCTATTCTGACCAGACCAATCTGGATCTGTTAAGCGGTGCGCTAAATGGATTGGTGAGTCGGTATTCCTTATCTGGGGTTCAGATAGGCGAGGTCACCGCAGGCGCCGTTGTGGTCCATAGCGCCGACTGGAACTTGGCCCGTGAAGCGGTGCTGAACACATCGCTGAGCCCGAATACCCCCGCCACCACCATGCAAATGGCCTGCGGCACCAGCCTGCAAGGGGCACTGATGCTGGCAGCGAAAATTGCGCAAGGCGAAATTGATTCGGGTATTGCTGCCGGTTCCGACACCATCTCAGACGCGCCGCTGACCACAGGCCGCAAATTGGCTAAGCGCCTGGTCCAACTGTCCCGATCCAAAACCCTCAAGAAAAAATTAGGTGTCTTCAAAGGGCTGTCGCTGGGTGAACTCGCCCCCATTCCGCCGTCAACCAATGAACCTCGCACGGGCCTCTCAATGGGGCAGCATTGCGAATTGATGGCCAAACATTGGCAGATTTCTCGAGCGGCTCAGGATCAACTGGCTGTTCAAAGTCATTTAAACGCGGCTCAAGCCTATCGCGATGGCTTCTTTGATGACCTGCTCGTTTCACACAATGGGGTGGTTCGGGACAACAACCTGCGTGCTGACGCCTCTATTGAATCCATGTCATCACTCAAACCGGCTTTTGATCGAGCATCCGGCACCCTGAGCGCAGGCAATTCAACTCCACTGACGGATGGGGCCAGTGCCGTGTTGTTGGGCACTCGGGAATTTGCAGAGGCTCACGGCTTACCCATCTTGGCGAAGCTGACTGCAGGGCAAACCGCTGCTAACGATTTTGCTGCGGGCGAGGGGCTATTGATGGCACCAACCCAAGCGGTCAATCAGCTACTAAATCGCTCCAATTTATCGCTACAAGACTTTGATTTTTATGAAATCCACGAAGCTTTTGCAGCGCAAGTTTTGTGTACACTCAAAGCCTGGGAAGACGATGACTATTGCCGAAACATGGGCGCATCGGGCGCACTCGGCAGCATCGATCGAAGCAAGTTAAACGTTAAAGGATCTTCCTTAGCTGTCGGCCATCCCTTTGCTGCAACGGGCGCTCGGGTCTTGGGCGTTGCGTCAAAACTGATTCATCAGCATGGGCAGGGGCGCGCGCTGATCAGCGTCTGTACCGCAGGCGGCATGGGCGTGGCTGCGATCGTCGAGGCAGCCTAGGACGAGTACAGACGGATCAATGCGGTGGCAACCC
>JAAXJV010000217.1 GCA_012269655.1 Pseudomonadales bacterium | reverse complement strand
CCTTCGAAGAGATTCAAAAAAGTGCGATGGAGGCCATGACCGAAACCGAGCGCGCCACGCTATCCAAGGGTCAGGACGTCAAGCGGCCAGAGCATGACGAAGTGTTCGAAACTGCGTCGGACTCAGCCGCCGCATCAGAGAGCGCAGCATCGAGTGATGAGTCCTCAAATCTCGACAGCGGCTCTGCGACCAAAACCTAACTTTGGTCTTAATTTTAACGGGGGGGCTGACCCGCAAGCCCCGCGCTCTGGGCGCTGAGCCCATCCTCCAAACCCTCTAATCTATAGTTGTATATAAATTACAAGTCCGCCTCCGTACCTTCGATACCGTTCGATATGAGGTGTCTCGAGTCGAATGAGCAAACAAAAACAACAAAGCCACTTGGAGGTTTGTATGACGAAGAAGTCATCTGATCTATCTCGCCGTTCTCTTTTGAAGGGAACTGCCGCTGCGACTGCAGCAACTGCCGTTGCGCCGAGCATTTTTGTTCCGAACGCAACTGCTGCGGGCGCGTTCCGTAACGATCCGGGCAACAGCTCTACTGTTACTCTAGGTTTTAACGTTCCTCAGACCGGCGCTTACGCTGACGAAGGTGCCGACGAACTGCGTGCATTTAAACTGGCTGTCAAGCACCTAAACGGTGAAGGCGACGGCGGTATGATGCAGACCATGCAGCCGATGAACCTGAAAGGTAACGGTATTCTAGGTAAGAAAGTCGAATTCGTAACCGGTGATACTCAGACTAAGTCTGACGCGGCGCGTGCTTCTGCCAAGCGTATGATCGAAAAAGACGGCGTTATCATGTTCTCAGGTGGTTCTTCATCTGGTGTAGCGATCGCGGTTCAGTCTCTGGCTCAGGAAATGGGCACAGTCTTCATGGCGGGTCTGACTCACTCAAACGACACCACGGGTAAAGACCGTCGTCGTTATGGTTTCCGTCACTTCTTCAACGCTCACATGTCAGGCGCTTCTTTGGCCCCTGTATTGGAAGCTGAATACGGTCGTGACCGTCAGGTTTACCACCTGACTGCTGACTACACTTGGGGTTGGTCACAGCAGGAATCAATCGCTAAGTTCACCAAGTCTCAGGCTGGCTGGAACACAGTGGCTGACGTTCGCACTCCCGTTGGTGCTGGTGACTTCTCTCAGTACATCACGCCTATCTTGAACTCTGGCGCTGACGTATTGGTTCTGAACCACTACGGTAAGGACATGGTTAACTCTTTGACCCAGGCGATTCAGTTCGGTCTGCGTGACAAGCAAGTTAACGGCAAAGATTTCCAGATCGTTGTTCCTCTGTTCTCACGCCTAATGGCGCAGGGTGCTGGCGAAAACATCAAGGGCATCTTGGGTTCAACAGCTTGGAACTGGAAGCTGAGCGACGCCGGTTCACAGGCGTTCACTAAAGCCTTCGGCCAAGAGTATGGCTTCCCGCCCTCACAGGCTGCACACACTTGCTACTGCCAGACTTTGCTATACGCAGACGCAGTAGAGCGTGCAGGTACCTTTAACCCCGAGCAGGTCATCCGTGCATTGGAAGACCACGAGTTCGACGGTATGGGTAACGGTAAGACTCTGTACCGCGGTTCTGACCACCAGGCGTTCAAAGACGTATTGGTTGTACGTGGTAACCAGAATCCTTCAAGCCAGTTCGACCTGCTTGAAGTACAAGACATTGTCCCGCGTGACAAAGTCACTTACTCCGAGGACACCTATCCCGGAGACTTGGGCCCTTATAAGGTCTAATGATCGTTGGGGGAGCGATGCTCCCCCTTCATTCTCTAAATTAAATTTATAAATCTCATTGGAGAGATTCGTGGACGCCATATTGCTACAGGTGTTAAACGGGCTCGACAAAGGGGGTGCTTATGCCCTCATTGCTCTCGGTTTAACACTGATTTTCGGAACACTAGGAGTGGTAAACTTCGCGCACGGTGCCCTGTTTATGTTGGGTGCTTTCTGTGCGGTTACCATCCGCGAGGTCTTGACGCTTTCGGTCAAGGTTAAGGATGAATCGGTTACGTTCTTTGAAGCGTTCAAAGAAGTGCCATACCTCGAGTTGTGGCTCGGTGAAACCGGCAAGACCATCATAGATTGGTCGGTCCCGATATCTATCCTATTCGCCATCCCATTCATGTTGATGGTCGGCCTGGTTATGGAGCGCGGCTTGATTCGCCACTTCTATCGCCGCCCACACGCCGATCAAATTCTGGTGACATTCGGTCTAGCGATCGTGATCCAGGAAATTGTAAAGGCCTACTACGGCGCGAACCCGATCCCTCAGCCTTCGCCTGAATTGCTGTCAGGCACCGCTAACGTGGGCGCTTTTTTTGGCTTAGGCGATAACCTGGTCTATCCGCTGTGGCGTCTGGTTTACCTTGGATTCGCACTGGTCATTATTGCAATCGTGTTTGCCTTCTTGCAGTTCACCACCTTTGGTATGGTCGTGCGCGCCGGTATGGCGGATCGTGAAACGGTTCAATTGCTCGGGATTAACATCACCAAGCGCTTCAGTATTGTATTTGGTCTTGCTGCGGTGGTCGCGGGCTTGGCCGGCTTGATGTACACCCCGGTTCTTCCGCCGGATTATCACATGGGTATGGACTTCTTGGTTCTGTCGTTCGTTGTGGTAGTTGTGGGTGGTATGGGATCACTTCCCGGAGCCGTATTGGCTGGATTCCTACTGGGCATCCTGCAGTCCTTCGCCTCTATGAACGAGGTCAAGCAAATCATCCCAGGACTTGACCAAATTATTATTTATCTCGTTGCCATGATCGTTCTGCTGGTCAGACCGCGTGGTTTGATGGGTCGTAAAGGTGTGATGGAGGACTAAGTATGAAAGCAACACCCACTAATACCTCCGACATGCGCATGGTACTGATCTTCTCAGTCGTCGTTTTGTTAATGCCTATATGGCTACAGCCGTTCGGAGCGGCATACCCTGACTTGATGCAAAAATTCGCCATCTTCGGCTTGTTTGCGATCGGGTTTAACATTCTGTTTGGACAGACCGGCTATCTATCGTTCGGTCACGCTGCCTTTATTGGTGTCGGTTCGTATGCCACGGTGTGGGTATTCAAAGGTTTGACCATGAATATCTTCCCCGCCATCTTGTTTGGCACCTTGGTGTCAGGTGCGTTCGCCTTGGCGATTGGTTATGTCTGCTTGCGCCGGACGGGTATTTATTTCTCGATCTTGACGCTAGCTTTAGCCCAGATGAGTTATAACCTGGCTTATTCGGTACTCACGCCGATCACCAACGGTGAAACCGGTTTGCAGCTGTCGCTAGATGACGCTCGTGTATTGGATGATCCGATCAAAGAGGGTGGCGGTATTCCCCCAACCAACTTGTTCGGTCTTGAGTTGCAGGCGTTTGATGGTCTGGCAGGCTTCTACATCTGTGCAGCCTTCTTGATCCTTGGCTTTTACATTGCGATGCGCATTACTCGCTCTCCCTTTGGATCGATGCTGCGCGGCATTAAGACCAACAACAACCGCATGATGTACACCGGTTTGAATACGCGTCCTTACGCACTGGCCGCCTTTGTAATTTCGGGCATGTATGCCGGTCTGGCGGGCAGTTTGATGGCCGCGGTTGACCCCTTGGCGGGCGCCGAGCGTATGCAGTGGACAGCATCAGGTGAGGTTGTATTGATGACTATCCTAGGCGGCGTTGGCACCTTGGTCGGCCCGGTTCTAGGCGCGACAGTGATCAAATACTTCGAAAACATTTTCTCGGCAATCGACAAATCCGTCCTGGCAGATCTGTACAGCTTCTTGCCGGATGGTTTAGCGGATGTCTTTGTCACGGTGACCGGATTGTTTGTCGGTAAAGGCTGGCACTTGACCCTGGGCTTGATGTTCATGTTGGTCGTGATTTTCTTGCCAGGTGGCATCATGGAAGGGGTAGAGCGAATCCGCCGCCGCTTTTCTAAGCAAGAGGAGAGCAACTAATGAGCTTGCTAGAAATTAAAGGGGTCAACAAATCCTTTGGCGGCCTTAAGGCGCTGGACGATGTGAACCTGCGTGTCGATGAAGGCACAGTGCATGCGATTATCGGACCCAACGGTGCGGGTAAATCGACTTTGCTCAATGCCATTATCGGCAAGCTGATTCCTGATAACGGTGAAATCAACTTTGATGGGTCTAGCATGCTGGGTGTGCAGCCTCACCAGATCAACCAATTGGGTATTTCGCGCGTCTTCCAAACGCCTGAAATCTTCGGCGAGTTGACGCTTCTAGAAAACATGATGATTCCGTTGCTGGCCCACCGTGACGGTGCCTTCAAGATGAACATGTGGACTCGTGGTGATGCGCAAGCCGACATCTTGGATAAGTGTCATCACTTTTTGGACGATGTTGGGTTGTGGGGCAAAAAAGACGTCGAGTCTGCGAGCCTCTCACGCGGCGACAAGCGTCGTTTAGAGCTGGCGATGTGCCTATCGCAGGATCCCAAGCTGTTGTTGTTGGACGAACCGACCGCAGGTATGGCGCGTGCCGACACCAACGCCACGATTGATCTGCTAAAAGAAATCGCCAGTCGCGGCATTACCATGGCCATTATTGAGCACGACATGCACGTGGTGTTCTCGCTGGCGCAACGTATCAGCGTATTGGCTCAGGGCCACGTGATTGTCGAAGGCCTACCTGAAGAAATTAAAGAAAGTCCCAAGGTGCGCGAAGCCTACCTGGGAGGAGCAGAAGTATGACCACACAAGCAACCGATGCGGTTCGCACTCAGTCCGTAGGCAATTCGCCTGTGTATTTTTCTTGTCATGATCTGCAGGCGTATTACGGCGAATCTTTCATCGTTCAGGGTGTGAGCTTCAACGTCCATGAAGGTGAAATTCTGGCGCTATTGGGTCGTAACGGCGCGGGTAAGACCTCGACGTTGCGGACCATCGCACGCTGCGATGATCCGGAGCTGCGCCACGGTGAGATCTGGTTGGATCACCAAGCGGTTCACGAGATGAAAACTTTCGAAGCGGCTCAGAACGGTATTGCGCTGGTTCCAGAAGACCGTTGCATCATTCCAGGCCTGACGGTCGAGGAAAACCTGCAACTCGCTCAGATTGAAGAGCCAAAAGGCTGGTCAATTGATCGCGTGTTTGAGTTGTTCCCGCGTTTGAAAGAGCGTCGCAACCAAGAAGGCGTCACCCTGTCCGGTGGTGAGCAGCAGATGTTGGCGGTTGGCCGTGCGCTATGCCGTGACATTAAGTTGTTGCTGTTGGACGAACCTTATGAAGGTTTGGCTCCGGTTATCGTTCAGGAAATCGAAAAGACCCTGAGGGAAATTAAAGAGCTGGGCATCACCACGATCATCGTAGAACAAAACGCGGTAGCCGCTTTGAAACTGGCGGACCGCGCTGTGATTCTGGATACCGGTACCGTGGTATTCGACGGCAGTGCAGAAGAAGTACTGAACGACGAAGCGCTGCGTAACAGCTATCTGGCGATTTAAGGAGCTAGCAGATGGGTATGGGTGGAATCAGTATTTGGCAATTGTTGATCGTATTGGCGATTGTTGTAATGATCTTTGGCACCAAGCGCTTTAAGACTCTGGGCACCGACGTAGGTGGTGCGATCAAGGGATTTAAAAGTGCGATGAGTGATGACGAGGCTAAAAAGGCCGAGTGATGTTGGGCAGGCTGATGATGGCCTGCCAACCCAATTTTGCTGACTCAGGGAAAGTGACATGGCAGATAAAGAACGTTCAAAATCCATTGCGGAAAAACTGCACGGTGAAGGGCTAACAGGCGAGAAAAACCCCCGTCGTAAAGTCGATTTATGGGTCGGATTTGCCTTGGGACTGGCGGTCGCGTTTGTCCTGCTGATCATGTCCAACAACAACTAATCACCCAGGGGCCCGAATCAGGGCCATTTTTTATGGTGCTGGGATCAGCGCCAGGCAGGCCTCGTAAACCTGTCGATTTAATTCGGAATCATCTGCGTTTTCGTGTGCAGATCCAAAATCACCCCGATCGTTATCAAAATAGGCGCCGGGTTTAGTTTTTAAGTGACGTGCAAAATTTTCGGAAAGCGCAGCGTGAATCAGTATGTCTCGGCCTTTGGTGGGATCCGAACCTGCCAGTCCAAAGCCTTCGGACACCATCTTTGTCGCGAGCAAAGAGGCGGGGTTGACTGAGCACATTAATACGTCGGTTTGATGTGCCAAATGACGTGTCCACTGTATCAATGCCAGTTTACTTTGCGCATAGGCTTGGAATTCGTCGTCCAAGTGTATGGTGCCAGCCAAAGCATCAAAATTAACGGGGGCTTGCGCGGCCGACGACAAGTTAATGATCCTGCTCTCTGAATTCATGTTCATCATGGCCGCCAGCGTGAGCAGCAATGGGGCTAGGGCATTGACGGCGAAACGTATGTCCATGCCGGCCGCCGTGAGCGGGTCATTTGTCCTGAAAATGCCGGCGTTATTGATCAGTACGTCCAGGTCTGAGGGTAACGCTTGTGCCATTCGATGCACCGCATCAAGATCGCTTAAGTCGTACCGAAGGAAGTTGGCCGGCTGGAGTTCGTTCATCGTTTGGTCAAGCTTTTCACTAGAACGCCCGTGAATAATGACTTCATGCCCCAAGCGAATGAGTTCTTTGGCGGCCAAATAACCCAGTCCGTCGGTTGCGCCAGTGATCAGTATTTTTTTCTTCATCGCCTTACCCTAAGGCGGTTTTGAGCGGCTGACAACGTATCAGGAGTCTCACGCATTGGCTCGATGAAGGGGTGCGATAGAATATGCCGATGAAGATGTTGTTCAGTAAGTTAGGTGTGGCTCGAGGGATCCTCTTGGGCCTAATGCTCGTGGGTTTGTACGTCGGCTTTCGGCCCGAGCCACCGCCTTATCTTTTTACCGATGGAGACAAGCTTCTGCACTTTGCATTCTTGTTTGGCGTGGTGGTCATGGCGCGACTCGCGTTTCCTCGTCTAAAGCTCTCGTACCTGACTTTCTTGGCATTGGCATTTGCGGTGATGCTAGAGGG
>JAAXJV010000301.1 GCA_012269655.1 Pseudomonadales bacterium | reverse complement strand
AGCCCTATCAGTATTCAAAGACCCTAGCCGAGCGCCGCGCGTGGGAAATGGCGAAAGAGGCCGATTACCAATTGGTGGTGGTTAATCCCTCACTGGTGCTAGGTCCGGCGATCGGTCAGATCCCGACCAGTGAAAGCTTTAACTTACTGCGCAGGCTGGGATCCGGCGAGCTAAAAACCGGTGCCCCGCCACTGGGCCTGGGTGTGGTAGATGTCAGAGATGTCGCTCAGGCGCATATCGCTTGCGCATTTTCGAATAACGCTCAAGGACGCTACCTGTGCTCGGGCGAAGACACTGACTTTCTTAGCCTGGCAAAAAGGCTCAAAAAGCACTTCCCCACCTATCCTTTACCCAAAGGCAAGGTACCCAAATGGCTCATTTGGCTGGTTGGCAAAACTGTGGATCCCAGTTTCACCCGCTATTGGGTGAGTCGAAATTTGGGACATGACTTTGTGAGTCGCTCAGATAAGATTCAAACCGAATTGGGCGTTCAGTTCCGTCCCATCGAGCCGGGGCTCGTCGAGATGTTTCAACAATTGATTGATCAAGGGGTTTTCGAATGAACCTATTCAGACAACAGGCCTATGTGGCCGGCCAATGGATTGACGGCGCCGAGACCTTAACGGTCACCAACCCAGCCACCGGCGAAGTGGTGGGAACGGTTCCGTCATTGGGCGCGAGCGAAACCCGTCAAGCGATCGAGAAAGCCGCCGAAGTTCAGGGTGCATGGGCTGCCCGCACTGCCAAAGACCGAGCCGGGGTGTTGCGCCGCTGGTTCGAGCTGATGACCGAGCACAGCGAAGCGCTGGCCCGCTTGATGACCACTGAACAGGGTAAGCCCCTGGCCGAGGCCCGGGGCGAGGTCGCCTACGCGGCCAGCTTTGCTGAATGGTTTGCCGAAGAAGCCAAACGCACCTATGGACACACCATCCCAGCGCACAAAACCGATGCTCGAATTGTCGTGACTCAGCAGCCGGTCGGTGTCGTGGGCGCCATCACGCCCTGGAACTTTCCGCTGGCCATGATTACCCGCAAGGCCGCACCAGCACTGGCAGCCGGCTGCAGCGTGGTGATCAAACCCAGTGAACTAACACCCTTCAGTGCGCTGGCCATGATGGTATTGGCCGAGGAAGCCGGCGTGCCACCCGGCCTAATGTCCGTCGTGACCGGCTTGCCCGAAGCCATCGGCGGAGAACTCACGGGCAATCCCACGGTACGCAAAATCACCTTTACCGGCTCGACTCGCGTGGGCAAATTACTGATGGCGCAGTCAAGTGATCATGTAAAACGTGTTTCGCTTGAGCTAGGCGGCAACGCGCCTTTTATCGTATTTGATGATGCCGACTTGGATGCCGCGGTGGCTGGCGCCATGGCCTCTAAATTCCGCAATGCCGGTCAAACGTGCGTGTGCGCCAACCGCTTTTATGTGCATGACGCCGTTTATGACGCCTTTATGGAGAAATTCGCAGCCGCCATCCGTGAACTAAACGTGGGCAACGGACTTGAAGAAGGCGTGAGTCAGGGGCCGCTCATCAATGCCGCGGCCATCGACAAGGTCAAAGCTCATGTCGCCGATGCGGTCGCTCGAGGCGGTCGCATCGTACTCGGCGGCAAACCTCATGCGCTGGGCGGCACCTTCTTCGAGCCAACCTTAATCGCAGACGTTACCACCGATGCTCAATTGTGCTGCGAAGAGACCTTTGGACCCGTCGCCGGCGTGATGCGCTTTACCGACGAAGCTGAGGTCGTTGCCTTGGCCAATGACTCGCGAGTAGGGCTGGCTGGTTATTTCTATTCCAAGGATCTCAGCCGTGTCTGGCGCGTCGCCGAAGCCTTGGAAGTCGGTATCGTTGGCGTCAACGAAGGCATTATCTCAACCGAAGCCGCGCCCTTTGGCGGCATCAAAGAGTCAGGCCTGGGCCGTGAAGGGTCGTCATTGGGTATCGAGGAGTACTTGGAGACCAAGTACATCCTGATGGGGGGTGTTTGAGCACTCCGTGTGACACCCGTGTCTGACTAGGTACTAGAAACCCAGCAAGTTCATCAGCCTGTCCTATGCTGGTTAGGTGAAGAAAGAACTGACGACCACGGCACTCGATGCCGAACTGACCCTATCTGACGGCACGCCTGTTCGCCTAGCCCTGCCCGGACCCAGTGCACCGAGACGCCGAGCGCGCTGGCCCTGGGTCGTATTAGCCGGCGTCATGGGCTATGTGGGCTGGTTTAGTCAACAGCCCTGGTTGTTCGTCCAAGGGCCCACCATCGTAGCCAATCATGCACCCGGTCTTGAACCGGTGATTTGTCAGCGAGTGCTCGAGCATCTGCAACCGGACATTCAGGAACCTTGGCTACCGCCACTGGGCGAAGTCCAGCGCACGGGCCGATGCATGAACGATCAACTGCGCTTAGACACCCTGACGGCCCAGGCACTTCGATTCTTGGGTGCGCCGATACAACCGCTTCGACTTGAGGCCATCCAAACTCAGGCAGGCTGGCAGCTTCAATCTCAACTGGGCGGACTGTCTCAACAGGCTCAAATCGAGCCTGCGGACACCATTGAACTGATCACGCCCCTGCGCCAACTGGCATTGGATGTTTTAGATCCGCTGATTGCGGCTCAACGACACATCGTTCGAGATGAGCCCGACCTCGCCTTGTCTGTGCTTTCTCGTCGTGAGGGCCCGACCGCGGATTTGACCCGCGCTCACGCCCTGCGTCAGCTCGGCCGCTACGACGAGGCTTGGCGCTTGTACGAGCGTTACCCACAGCAGCCATTGGCTCAGGTGGGTATGGCCGACCTGGCTTGGTTGACCGACCAACCTGATGTCGCGCGCCAATTGTTGATCAATGCCACGCATGCCCCGCTCGAGATACGAGTTGAACTGGCGCTTAAAATGAACGAACCGGATTGGGCCGATTCTTGGTTAGCTCTACTGCCTGAGACACAGGGGCTGGCATTGCGCGCCCGCTTACTGCATGCCCAATCTCAATACCTTCGGGCTATTCAAGCCTACGGCCAGGTTCCGACCGAGCAGTTAACCGACCAGGATCGAATTCGCTGGGCAGAGGCACTCGAACGCACCGGCCAGTACCCAAGAGCCGAGCAATTGCTGGCCGAATTACCCGAAGACCAAGCCGCTTTTGCGCTGGCTAAACTGAGTTTCCACCGCGGCCAAGTCGATGCGGCCTTGAGCGCAATGGCACCTTTGCAGCAGCCCGACGCGCAACTGCAGTTGGTCGAGTGGCTGATTTGGGACGGCCAATACGACAAAGCCAAAATGCACTTTCACCGCCTACCCATCGGCGATCGGGCCGATCACCTCAAAACGCTTTGGCATCTACATCAGGGCGACGCCACGGCGGCCCGCGAACAAGCCCAGTCAATTCAAGATCCGATTGAAAAAGTTTGGATCCAGGGCCTAATCGCCGTGGCGAATGAAAATCGGGCCATGATGCGCCAAGCCTTTGATCAGCTCAGTCAAACGGACGTCGAGCGAGCTAATTGGCTGGGTGCAGTCATGAACTTCAAAGCCGGCCATACACAGGCGGCTCAGGCTTCATTGTCAAAAGTCGGCAGCGATAAGGCAATGGCCTTGCACCGGGCTTGGCTGGCGGATCAACTCGGTGAACGGGGGGTTAATCGCCTATCCCAGGGTGAACAATCTCTGTTCTTCTTGGCTCAGGAGCGAGTCCGTCTGCGCATGAGTGCGGGCCGATACGACCAAGCCTCAACCTTAGCCAAAGCCTACTTGGCACTTAGGGATAACGATCCACGCATGGCCAAATGGTTAGCGCTGAGTTATCAGGCTCAGGGCTTTGATCAGGCGGCCTTGGACGCTTATCTGCAGGTCGCTAAAGCCGGCCGACTGGACGCGAACTTAACCACCGAAGCCGCGATCCTCGCTGAACAACTGCAAGCTTGGCCCGCGGTAGCAGAGCTCCTTGCACCGCAAGCCGATTCGCTCGCCAGCCAAGACCTTAATCGACTGCTCAACGCCTGGGTCAAACAGGGTCAGTACGAGCGCGCTGAGGAGTGGATCCGCACGGCCATCGTCAAATCCCGTCAGGATCCGACCTTGTATGTTCGCTGGGGCCAGCTCTTGCTGGGTAGCGGCGACTCGACCGGCGCACTGTCCAAGTTCCGCCAGGCCGTCAAACTCAATCCCGGGTCGGTTGAAGGACTGATTTATCTGGCCAAAACACTCGCGGACAACGGACAAGCTCAAGACGCCTTGGATTTTGCACGCCAAGCCAGTCAACAATCGTTAAGACCGGATCTGGCACTGCTGGCAGCCGATGTATTTGAGGCCGCCGGCCAATCCAGTTACGCAGCCAATGTGCTGGATACCGTGCCCCAATCCTTACAAACCGATGCGATCAAACTTCGACTGGCTCGGTTGCAGGTGGCTGAGGGCATGAACTACTCGGCCAGCAAAACCTTCGAGGCGGTCATGAATGACGAGATTCAGGATGCCGGATTATGGCGTACCTGGGGCGATGCACTGGCCGCCCTGGGCAAAACCACCGAGGCGCTCGAAAAGTACAAGATCGCAGTACGATTATCCCGATAAGCCAGACAGCGACAGTGAAACCCGCAAACCGCCAGGGATATTGGCGAGCGTCAACTGCCCTCCATGCAAGCGTGCGATTTGCGATGCAATGGGCAGTCCCAAGCCAGTCGAACCCGACGGATTTACCCCTTGTACGAAGGGCTCTAACAAGGTGGCCATCTGGTCCTCGGGAATCCCTCCGGCTTGGTCTTCAATCTGAACCCATAATCCGTCTCGGACCAAAATATCCAAGGACTGACCGGGTTTGGATAGACTGATCGCATTGCGGACCAGATTATCCAGTGCGATGTGCATGAGCGATTCATCGCCTACAAACCGAATCTGGTTATCCACCTTGCCATGGATACGAATGCCCTTTTCTTCGGCCTGCTCGCTCCACTCTTGAATCCAGCCTCGAAAGCGCTCGGACCAATGATCGCTTTGAGGTTCGGCGGCCCAAGCGTTGGCCTCGAGCCGAGACAGGGTCAGCATCTGCTCTAACAAGGTGTCCAGCGATTGGATCGCATTGTTGGCCCTGGGCAGAAGCGCCTTAGCGTCCTCGGCTCGCTCCATCAAATCCAAGACCAGCTTCAATCGGGTGAGGGGTGAGCGAACCTCGTGGCTGACCATGCGAGTCAGCGCACGTTGCGCCTCGAGCTGGTCCTGAATCTGACCGGCCATGCCTTCCAGCGATCGGGTCAAGTCACCAAGCTCGTCTTTGCGCTTGGCCAGAGCACGAGGCGCAGGTGTATGTAAATCCTCCGCCAGCTCGTGACTCCAACGTTTTAACGCGCCGACCCGGCGGGCGGTCAAACGCGAAAGCCCCCAGGCCAATATCACCGAGAACAAGGTGCCGACCACGAAATACAAACCAAACGGCGGGGTTTGCTTGGCCCCGCGCGGTGCGCGAGAAATCAAAAACAACTTAATCGGCCGATCTTCAAAGGTAATCAGCGCCGGGCCCACCAGCACCTGACCTTCATAAATCCACACCCGAGGGTTTTCTGGGGTCGCGCGCTCGGCCAGCTCACGTGCGAAAAATGGCACGCGAGTAATCGGGCGCCCGTCCATTTCGAACAGCATCGGACGCAGGCGACTGCGCTGCATTTGGCGGATCGACTCTAACCCTTGTTCTTCGAGTCCTCGTTGAACCACGGACGCAGTGCGCCCCAGCACCTGGGCTCCGCCCGGGTCAATTTCAGAGCTAGGAATGTCCCGAAATTCGTGGGTAATGTAGGCCACGGTTCCCGCGGTCAGCATCAGCGCCGCGAAAATCGATAAGAACAGACGCCAAAATAGCGTCATGCAGGCTCAAGCCATTGATAGCCTCGATTCCGGATCGCGACAATTTTTGGAGATTCGTCACCCTCGCCTAGCTTCTTACGAAGGCGACTGATGTGAACGTCAACGGCGCGGTCAAAAGGCCCCAGTGGCTTGCCCAGGGCTTGCTCGGACAGATCGTCTTTGGACACGGGTTCTGGGGTGTGCTGTATCAGCAAGGTCAGCAAATCGAACTCGGCGCCTGTCAGATCCAGCACCTGATCTCGAAGCCGAGCTTCACGGCGACGGGTATCGATACTGACCACCGAATCGGTTTGGATTTCTTCGGGGCTGGCCCGGCGTAGGACGGCGCGAATGCGAGCGGTCAATTCACGGGTCTCAAAGGGTTTGGGCAGATAATCGTCCGCACCTAGCTCGAGCCCCAACACTCGATCCATCGCCTCGCCTCGGGCCGTCAACATAATGACCGGCAGTTTGGGGTGATGTTCACGAATGTCCCGAAGCAGATCAAATCCGTTGCCGTCGGGCAGCCCCACATCCAGCAAAGCGAGCTGCAATGGTTGAGCGAGCGCCTTTTTTGCCGCAGCGATACTGGCTGCATGGGTCACAGTGAAGCCTTCGAACTCTAATAACTGCGAGAGCAGGTCGGCCATGTCCGGGTCGTCTTCGACCAATAGCAACTGAACGTTCATGCGTCTCAATATGGAGTAAAAGTGCAACAAATTCACGGGGGGTTACAAAGCTTAACCGCCCAGGGGTCCAACGTTACAACTTGTGACCCTGCTTAATCGCCGGCTGGGTCATGCTGGCCTCGTCAAAACAAGGACGACCGAAAGAGGAAACCCATCATGAAAAAAACATTCACCGCAGCCCTGATCGCACTCACCGCCACCTCGGCTTTTGCCTTTGGAGGAGGTAAGGACAACAAAATGATGCGCGCACTGGATTTAACCGACGAACAAAAGGTTCAGATCCAGGAAATGCGCGAGGCACACCGCGCGGCTATGGAGCCACTGCGCCAACAGCACATGCAGGACATCCGTGCCCTGTTAACGCCTGAGCAGCAAGCCAAGTTTGACGAGCGCATGGCCAAATGGGCTGCCAAGATGGAAAAACGTCGCGCCAAACGCGAAAGCTAATACACTAGCGGGATGATTCCCGTACTCAAAAAACAACCCGGGCGTGATCCTTACGCCTGGGTTAAATCCGATAATTGGCGAGACGTCCTGTCTGATCCGGACCAACTCGACCCTGAGTTAGCCCAACACTTAGACGCAGAAAAAGCCTATTACGATGCCTCGCGAGATCTGACACTTGAAAAACGGCTGTTTGACGAGCTCAGGGGCCGGATGCCTGATGCGCTCGAAGGTGTACCACTGGCCGACGGGGACTGGGAATATCATTGGCGCTATGCCGACAACGCCTCAC
>JAAXJV010000266.1:5886-7299 GCA_012269655.1 Pseudomonadales bacterium | reverse complement strand
AGCCGTGCATCGATTTTCCGCGCTCTGAAAAATCTAAAAGACGGTAAGCGGATTTACCAAGAAACCGATGCGGTTGACCGACGTGTGAAATATTTGTTCGCGAGTTAATGATCGGACGCTCAATAACGGTAGACATTCGGAGTCAAGTGGTTACAATCTGCGGCCATCATTACCGTGGCGCTATGGCAGAGTGGTGATGCAACGGACTGCAACTCCGTGAACTCCGGTTCGATTCCGGATGGCGCCTCCAAATTCGAAAAGCGCGTGTGAAAACACGCGCTTTTTTTGTGCTTAGCTTAAAGCCGCTTTTGCACCTGCATAGTCCGGTTCCTGGGCGATTTCGGGAACCAACTCGGTGTAGGCAATTTGTCCTTCAGGATTGATCACCACGACCGCGCGGGCGGTCAAGCCCATCAGCGCACCATCGGTAATCTGTACGCCATAATCCAGTGCAAACCCGCTACGAAACGTACTGGCAGTCTCGACATTCTCTAGGCCTTCGGCGCCGCAAAAACGAGACTGGGCAAAGGGCAGATCTGCGCTGACACACATCACGACGGTGTTATCCATTGCTGACGCCTCTTCGTTGAAGGTCCGAGTCGATTGCGCACAGGTGGGTGTGTCAATACTGGGGTAGATATTCAGTATCAGATTCTTACCGGCATAGTCCGCCAGAGTAGCTTCGGATAAATCAGACTTAACTAACGAAAAATCCGGTGCCGGCGTGCCGACAGCAGGCAGCTCACCTGAAGTTGTAATTTCATTTCCGCGATGCGAAATCTTGGCCATTTTCTGGCTCCTTGTCTGGTTGTACAGGACCTATCGTCCTAGGGGGATTCTTACCCGCGTCTGTCTGCGTACTGTCGATCGTGCATTCACAAAGGAGGACTAGCAATGCAAAAACGACAACGTGGGCAGAGCCTGAGCGAGTACTTGCTGATACTGGGGTTGATTGCCGTGACTTCAATTGCGGTAGTGGGAACGTTGGGTAGCACGATTCGAAGTCAAGTCGCGGCAATGACGCAAGAATTGGCGGGTATGGATTCGAGTGGGGCCTCAGCCATTTCTACTGCGAATGCAGCTCGATCGCTAATGGATGCAACGGCAGATTTGGGGCTTGATCAGTTGCGTCAGGACAATGGGCAGTAAAGGTGAGCCAATTAACGACACAGCGCGGCAGCGTGCTGGTCGTTTTCCTGCTGGCTTTGCCTGTGTTGTGGGGTATTGCGCAGGGCGGCTTCAAATTGGCCAAGAGCACGCAGCAAGCGTTATCCGATCAACGAGCCAGCGATCGTTCAGCCTACTCAATGGCGGCAGTGGCGGCGGATACATTGAATCAGATTGCCATCAACAATCAGGCCATCATTGCGGCCCATTTGCTACAGGGGCACCTCGTCTCACAGATGGCTTGGA
>JAAXJV010000266.1:0-5876 GCA_012269655.1 Pseudomonadales bacterium | reverse complement strand
CGGTTCAGCTCACCCACAAGGGCAGTTGGGCATTAGCTTGGCTGGCGCCAGGGACGGCTACGTGGATTCATCAAAAGGCGTCGCAAGCGCAGGCGTTTCAGCGTCAGCAAATGCCGTTTTGGACGCAGACCCTGTCGGTCGCAGGGCAAATAGCCCAGTCTCACAACCAATCGCTGTTAATGGCCTTGCCGGGACAACTGATCAAAACCAATCAAAAGGCGGGGGGGGCGAAGACCCTAGCCAAAATCAATTGGCTCCAGGCTCGACAATTTCGGTCCGTACCCTTTCAAGGACAGGTGCGTCAGGCGGCCTTATCCCATCGAGATTGGCTCAACGCCAGGAATTGGAGCCAATCATTCTTTGGGTTGGCCAAGCTACGAAAGCGTGGCAACACTCAAGAGGTCAACGGCCAATGGGTGGCGCAGGACCAGCTCAGTTTCAAAGTGCGCCGGCTGTTTCGGAGCAAGACGGTGACCTTAGCCCAAGGCCATTCAAATTCTCGCACTTATGGCTACGCAGGCAGTGCCAATTTGACGGCTTTTCACTTGGACGAGCTATGGTTCGAGTCTCAGGCAGGCGCTCATCAGGCCAGTGCGCGGACCTTTTCTCGGGCCCGAACACAAATCGATCAAGTGTTATTGATGCCGGACTGGGACGCAGAGCTCGCGGTGCAGGGATTGTCGAGGGGCTGGTGGTGATGGCTTGTGTTGCGGCGTTGGCATTGGGCCTAAAACAAATGGCGGCTCAGCAAACAGAGGTGTTGCGTGGTTTGGCCGCGAAAGAGGAGATTGCCTGGCATGTTGAACCGGGTACTTGGAATGGCCAGACAGAATCCATTTACCGAGCGAATCCAACACGATCTACCGAAACCTTGACGCAAAAGATTGACCGCTGGCTGCCGGTCCATGGAGCGGATTGGGCGCTCCTGCAACCACTGCCGCATGCGCTGAGCTATCTATCAGGACTTAAGCCGCTCAAAGACTTGGTGGGTTTCCAGCGTTCTGGACTGGGCATGCCGGTGCAGGTGCAACCATGAGTGGCTGGCTGCTGTGCGTGACGCTGTTGGGGGGCGATTGGTTTCCGGAGCAATGGAGAGAAATCAAATCTGCGGTCCCGGCTGGCTTCTGGATAGGCAAGCAACATCCACCCGCTTGGCAACAGGTGGACGGTGGCTGGGTGCATGAACACTGTTTTTTGAGTGGTGCAACCGTCTTGCAGCAACAGTTTTGGATGATGAGTTCAGGCGATGTCGGAAAGTAAGCTTTTATTGAAACTTCGCAACCTAAATTGGTTGAGTGCATTTAAAGCGACCGGTGTACGCCTCGCAGGCGCTCTGGCACTGACGGCTTTTGCGGTCTATTGGGACAGTTTGGAGCCCAAGGCGCTTTCCCAAACGGCCGATATGGCCGGCGAACCGGTTTTACTGATCAGTACACAGGTTTCCAGTGGAGCGCGATTAGAGTCGGAGCAAATGACCGTAGCCGAGCTCCCGCGGCGATTTTGGCCTCCGCAAGCAATCACACCGGCCCAATTTCGTCAGGCGGGCCAGCTCTTTGCTAGACGCCCGTTGTCGAGCGGACAGATTCTGACGCTTCATGACGTACGCCCACCTCTGACTGCGCCACAGGCCGGTGCGCAAGTGTGGTTGCCGAAAAATCAGGTCCAGGGATTGGGTGAGCTTGAGAAGGCTGTTAAAGCCAATTTGTACGCTTCAGGGATCGAGATCTCTGATGCCGTTCTAACACCAGAAGGGGGGCAGTGGAAAATTCTAGTCAGCGCATCCGAGCGTTCGAAATTGGCTCAATTATCTCGCGGATCGGTCTTAGCCATCCAGTGTCATGGTGAACAGTGTTCACCGCCGCTGACCCCCATCAAAACCCTAAAGCCGCTTAAGCCTAAACCTCAAAAGAAATTGGCCAAGCCATTACAGGTTTCCTATGGGGTAGAGCCATGAAAGCGATCGGGTTAGCCCTACTAAGTTGTTTACTCTGCGAAATCGTTGCGGCCGCTCGTTTGGATATCGAGCAAGGACAGTCACAGCTCATCGACCGAGCGGGTGTCAGCGAAATCATTGTAGCCAATGGTGAAATCGCAGCAGTTCGGCATATCAATGACCAGCTGGCTTTGCTAATGGCCAAAGCAGTTGGCCAGACCGAGCTGTACTTTTTACAGGGGCAGAAAGTCAATCCTGCGGTTGTCAAAGTCCACGCACCCGGCACTCGATTTGGTGCTTTGTGGTTGCGTTTGATGATTCTTGAGCAGCACGCTGACAGCGCGGAGTCCGGCGGGCTCGACCTGGGCGTTCAGGTGAACGGAAAGGCAAATAACGGTCAGTCTTCGATATCGGCGCAAGGGCTTTTGGACTGGATTCCCAACGCGAAACAAGCCGGTGTTGAACTCAAAGCACAACCAAGGATTCGAATCGAGCCCGGCCAGCCTGTCCATTTCTCAATGGGTGGTGAAGTGGCTCGGGCCGGTGCAGACGGCAGTACCGAAGACAAATCTTATGGGCTGAAGCTGGACGCCCAATTCCATTGGGAGGGCAGTGAAATTGCCTTCACACAGCAAATTTCGCTGAGTACACCCGCCGGTGACGGCAGTTACAGAAAACAAACACTTAAGCAGGCGGCACAGGTTTCACTGGCCGAGGTGATTGAGTTTGCTCGCTTTGATGGGCTCGAAAGTGACCAGATGAAGCAGCAACGCGGACTGCCCTTTGGCAGAAAGCAGACGCTAGAACGGCGGCGACATTGGCGAGTTATTGGATGGTTTGAACCGATAGAGGACGACGGATGAACGCAATTGAAATAGAGCAGACCAGCTTTGCTGCGCTGAACGGACAGGTCTGTATTCAAGGCGCTAGCGCGCCGATCATGCTAAGCATGGAAGTGCCGGCGGTCATGGGCAGCGATGACTTTGAAAGTCCCTATGTGGACAAGCAGCATGCAGAGATCAAATTAGATCACGAGGGAATTTGGCTACGAGACCTAGGGAGCAAAAATGGCACCCGTTTGAATGGTCAGCTACTGATTTCAAAGCGCTGGTATTTTTGGTCCCTAGGCACCACAGCCCAGTTGGCAAACTGCCCCATCAAAATTGGTGTCCAGGAGTTCATCGCTGAGCAATCCTTGGCAAATCTGGCGGATTTGTTAGAACAAGCCCAAGCATCATTGTTGAAAGATCCAAATGCCATTCGAAATCTGGATTGGTGGAAGCAATTCGGATGCGAGCATCAACATATTGATCAGTTGGAATCCCTTCTGACCGGACTTGGACCGCTAGAGCCGTTGCTCAAAGATGACCAAATCTCAGAAATCATGGTCCAAGGTACAAAACCGATATGGGTAGAGCGCGCGGGCGTCATCGAACAAACCGAGAGCCGCTTCCCAAGCGATGAATGGTTAGAACGTGCCATCGAGCGAGTCCTAAAGCCCATTGCTCGTCAGATCAATCAGCATCAGCCTCTGTGTGACGGGCGGTTGGCAGATGGCAGTCGAGTCAATGCAGTCTTGCCACCGATCAGTCTCGGCGGAGCATCACTGACCATTCGAAAATTCCAAAGTCATGCGAACAGCTTACATACCTGGGTCAAACACAATGGATTGCCTTCTGGGTGGGCGGATTGGTTGGCAGAGCAGGTCTCGGCCGGACGCGACATATTAGTGGTCGGCGGTACCGGTGCTGGCAAAACCACTTTTTTAAACGCGCTTGCCGAATTTATTCCAGCCAACCAGAGGCTGATCAGTATTGAAGACGCGGCTGAATTGGACCTGAATCATGATCATTGGATCCGCATGGAGACTCGTCAGGGCCAGACACCTTTGGACGCGCGAGCTTTGTTGGTGAATGCACTGCGAATGCGCCCGGATCGGCTTGTCCTTGGAGAAGTTCGAGGCAATGAGGCCTTGGAGTTAATTCAGGCGCTCAATACCGGCCACCGCGGTTGCCTCAGTACGTTGCACGCGAATACGGCTTTTTCAGCAACACGCCGCCTTGAAATGCTATTGCTGTTAACTGGCTTGGACTGGCCTATTGATGCGATCCGGGAACAGATTGCAGGTGCAGTGGATCTTGTTATTTCAGTTAAGCGCGATGGCAACGGCGATCGGAAAGTGAGTGGCATCTATGAATTACAGGGTTTGCATCAGGGTGAGTATTGCTGGGAAACCCACTATGGCGGGGAACAGCGCTAATGTTTCTGGTCGCTGTTGCGATTCTGGGGGCGGTATTGGCCGGGATCTGTGCCCATCGTTATCAACTGCACAGGGATCAGTTGGAATTGAATAATTGGCGTGAGCGGCTCGCCCAACATCTCATGCGGTTGGGGTCAAAGCTCAGATCTGGCTCCTCATTAGAGCTTTCCATGCGTGAGTTTTCAGAATCGACGGGCCGGGCTGACTGGTCCAGTGCTGCTGGCCTTGGTTTGCGGTGGAGTCAGCTAGGTAAAAGAGACAAGGAGTCTGAATTGCAAACATTAGGGCAATTAATTTCTGTCTATGAAGTGCGAGGCGGGGATTTGGCGCTGTGGATCGATCAGTTGGCTCAACGGTGTCAGCAACGGTCACGCGCCGAGGCCATGGCTAGAGTGTCCATGGCGCCTGTTCTATCCCAGGCCAGACTTATCGCAGTTGTCATGCCTATCGTTATCTTGTTGGTGGGGGTGTTTGAGCCCGAAGCGACCTTGGATTTGTTTCGAACTCAAGTGGGGTTGTTGGTCTTGCTTGGGTGTTTAGCTTTAAACCTAGTCATGTGGTGGTTTTTTCTGCGGTTAGCGAGGCAATGCGTATGACCTGGATGATTATTTTGATCTGGGTGTGTTTGCCGTGGAGCGCATTCTTCTCGGCAGGGGTGGCTGTAGCGGTCCTTGTTGATCCCGCCATCGGCTTATGCGTTGGCTTGTTGATCTGGTATGCACACAGGCAACAGCGCGTGTATCAACAATCAAAAACGGCTGCAATCCTTGAACGCTGTGGGGTCTTTTGGGTCGAGCAGTTGCATCTTCAGTTGGCTACCGGCGAGAGTCTGTCTCGTTCATTGCAGTGGGCAAAAAACACCTGGAGTGACCGGTTTCCCTCACTGGCGAGATTTATTCCAGACAGCGAATTAGATATTCGCGATCAGTGCGCTCAGTTGCGATCGGCTCCAAATGCGCTGTTCATATCCATTGGTCAGGGGCTGTGGAATTTATCTGAACAGGGTGCCCAATTAACCCCATGGTTATCGGCCTTAATCGACCAACACTATCAAAAACAAGATGAACGCCAACAGTCAGCGGCTGCAGCCCTTGGCTCAAAATTATTGTTGCCGTTAGTGCTGGGAGCGCTGCCGCAGGCATTTTTGATTATTGGATTTGTTTCAGTCCGTTCAGGAGGTGAGTAATGCGAGTGATTGCGGTCATTTGTCTGTGTTTGGCGGTCGCACCCGTGAGTGCCCAACCGGGTCAGGTCTGGTCCGGTTGGAGGGTCTCTGCCACCTCGGACACACCAAAAATCAGTTGGCGTCAGCGACTGATCCTGAAAGGTATCAAGCAAACTCAAGGGGGTGCCAAATGATTCGCCTTGCAAGTTGGGCTCTTGCAATGCTGTTGACTGGCTGTAAGACAGTGCCTGTCTTGACTCAACACCATGAGCCAGTTCCTTTATCGACAATTCATGGCTGGATTGCACAGCAACACTGGGTTCAAGCAATGGATGCTTTAATTCTCCTAAGCCAACAACCCGAGGTAAACGTTGGGGTGTGGCGAGCCTTGGGTGAAGTGCATTGGCGTTTGGGCAATCAGGCGATGGCCTCGCCCGCCGCGCTGCAACCGCATGCCCCGGAATGGGAGCGGCGCGGTCAATATGGTTGTGAATTGGAGGCCTGGCTCAATGAGCCCC
>JAAXJV010000285.1 GCA_012269655.1 Pseudomonadales bacterium | reverse complement strand
CCAGTAAGGTCAATACGATGGCCATGAGCGGAGAAGCCCAGTCCAGCCATTTGGCAGTATGCAAGCGCGGCTGCAAACGGATCATGCAGCCCCCAGCATCATTTGGCCCAGGTTCTCAGGCGTCGCTTGCTCAATCGGCACGGGCGAAGACAGACGCCCCTCAAAGATAGCGCAGACGTCGGTCGAAATTTCCAATAGCTCGTCCAGGTCCTGACTGATTACAATCACGGCCGCTCCCGCATCGGCGAGATCCAATAAGGCCTGACGAATGCGCGCTGCGGCCTGTGCGTCAACGCCCCAGGTCGGTTGGGACACCACAAAGACTTCTGGGTTTTGTAGCACTTCACGGCCCACAACAAATTTTTGTAGGTTACCGCCCGAAAGGCTGGCGGCGTTGGCTTCAATCCCAGCTGCTTTTACGCCGAACCGTTCAATCACCTGCTGGGCAAAATCACGCGCTTTACGAGCCTGGATCCAGCGACCTGGCGCCAAGGCTTTGCGCTCGCGTGCAGACAGCAGCGTATTTTCGACCAAACTCATTCCCGGCGCCGCGGCATGGCCTAGGCGCTCTTCTGGGCATCCGCACAAACCCAATTCACGCCGCTGGCTGGATGAAGAGTGCGTGATGTCTCGCCCATCAAAAATGATTTGCCCGTTGGCCACGGGGCGCTCACCCACAATGGCTTGAAGTAGCTCTTCCTGACCGTTGCCCGCCACCCCAGCGACGCCCAATATTTGACCCGCTCGCGCTTCCAAAGAGACGGCGCGTAAACCGACGCCGAAAGCGGATTCTGAGGTTAAGTCCACAGACTGCAATTGCAGCCTAACCGGCCCCGGCTCGCCGCGCTCAGACGCGTTGGTCGTCATTAAACGTTCGCCGATCATCATCTCGGCCAACGAAGTGGCGGTTTCTTGGCTGGGATCGCATTCACCGACCATCAGGCCCCCGCGCAAAATGGTCGCGCGGTCACAGAGGTGACGCACTTCGGCCAGCTTATGACTGATGTAAAGAATGCTACGCCCTTCGTCACGTAGCCGACGCAGGGTCTTAAACAATTGCTCGACTTCCTGCGGCGTCAACACCGAGGTGGGCTCGTCCATAATCAAGAGGCTGGGATTTTGTAACAGCGCTCGAACAATCTCGACCCGCTGACGTTCGCCCACACTCAGGTCTCCGACGCGACGACTGGGGTCCAAAGGCAGACCATAGCTGTCTGATAACGCCCGCACCCGCTCGGCCAAATCACCTTGAGCCAACTCTGGCGGAATTCCCAGAGCAATATTTTCAGTAACCGACAGGGCATCAAATAGTGAAAAGTGTTGAAACACCATGCCCACGCCTGCCAAACGAGCCTGAGCCGGTTTCTGCGGCGCAAAGGCCGTACCATCAAATTGCAGGCTGCCTTGATCGGGCTGCATAACGCCATAAATCATTTTGACGAGCGTAGACTTGCCGGCGCCATTTTCGCCCAGCAGGGCATGGATATGTCCAGGCGCAACTTGGAAGCTGACGTTGTCATTGGCGACAACACCAGGAAAGGTTTTTGTTATCCCGCGAACGAGAAGGCGTGGAACCGAGGTGTTCACGACTAACTAGCTGTCCTGCGTTTTTGCAAGCGCGCATCCTACAGAAAGTTACAGCTTTCTTCATCCAGAATTTGTAAATTAACTAGCCAATAGACAGCGCCAACTGAATCACAGGACGCGGACATGAATGCACATCAATTGTTTGAGGCACTTTGGCAACAATTTATCCAAGTCACCCCTCAAGCCAACCGGATCCATCAGCAGTTAAAAGCACTCGGAGAGTCACCGCTCAACGATCACGTAGCCTTCCGAACTTTTTCAGATTGCCCTCTCGACATCGAACACCTGACCCCGGTACTTGAAGCCCTCGGCTATCGCTTTCAACAGCACTATGACTTCAGTGCCAAAAAATTAACCGCCGGATCGTATGAATGCCCAGGATTGCCGAAAATTTTCTTAAGCGAATTACGCCGTGAGCAGTTAAGCGAAGATGCACAGTCGACTTTGCAGCGGCTGGTTGACCAAATCCCAGACCAACCGCTCGAACCCAATATTTTTTGTGCCGGGCGCCTGTGGGGGTTGCCCAGTCACGCCGACTATCAAGCGCTTGCTAACGAAAGTGAATACGCCGGCTGGCTATCAATTTGGGGACTATGCGCCAACCACTTCACGGTCAGCCTAAACGATCTAAATTGCCAGCCGAGCGTTACACAGATAAATGAGTGGGTGAAAAGTTGGGGCTTTGCGATCAATGCATCCGGTGGCGAAGTGAAAGGCACTGCAGAAGACTTGCTCGAACAATCCTCGACCTTGGCCGATCGCGTGACACTCGAATTCGCAGAAGGTGAATTTGAAGTGCCTTCGTGTTTTTATGAGTTTGCGCTACGTCACCCCATGCCTGACGGACAACTTTACCCTGGATTTGTCGCGGCGAATGCCAATAAGATTTTTGAAAGCACACATCGATAAGGATATCCAATGCAACTCCGCCCCTTAACCGACCAAATTACGCTAGCCGATCAATTGACCGAAGCGGATTTGGTCGAAATTGTTGCCGCCGGCTTTAAGACCGTGATTTGCAATCGTCCAGACGAAGAAGGCGAGGCACACCTATCCGCGTCCGACGCGCAATCGATGCTGGAAGCCAATGGAGTCGACTTCCATTATTTACCCGTTAACGGAGCTGCGATTACTGACCAAGACGTAGTCAATCACACTGCGTTGTTGGCTGGCGCTAGCGCCCCTGTTCTAACCTACTGCCGTACAGGAACTCGTTGCGCAAAGCTATGGGCCCTTGGACAGTCCGGACAAGCCGATGCCGATTCGCTTGTTTCAAAAGTCGCGGATACCGGACTGAACATCGCCGACATCCGCGATCGCTTAGTTTGATTTAGGCGTTTGCCGTTTTGCCTTTGCGGTCATGAATCAGCATGCCCGCAATCATGGCGATCACGAACACACCGGCTGTGGCCGGCTCGAGCAACAAACTGGCCACACCGGGTCCTGGGCAAAATCCACCGATGCCCCAACCCGCGCCAAACAAAACGCTGCCGACCACTAAGGGCCGATCCACCACACCCTGTGGAATTTCCAACATCGGCATTGTGGTCAAGGTGTGCCCCCGACGTTTCATCAGCTGATAGCCCACCCAAGCGACAGGAATGCCCGCCGCCATGACAAAGATCAAGCTGGGATCCCAGGCTCCACTGATATCCAAAAAGCCCTGAACTTTCGCAGGATTGGTCATGCCCGCAACATACAAGCCAGCACCAAACAACACACCCATGACTAACGCAAAAACAGCAATCATCCGAATACTCCAAACACGTGACGCATCACCGCAACCGTGACTACGCCAGCGCCAACAAAAATCATCGTAGCCACAATTGAACGAACCGAGACTCGAGCCATGCCGCAGATGCCATGGCCACTGGTGCAACCACTACCCATGCGCGTGCCGTAACCCACCAATAACCCCGCTGCAATAACGGCCGCCGTCCCAGGCGCCTGAAAACCATGTTCACTGGGAGCGATCTGATGAACGACCCAAGGCGTTACGATCAACCCAATCAAGAACCACAGGCCCCAATTTTGATGCCCAAAGGCGCCTGTCAGACCGCGCCCAATAATCCCACTAATGCCGGTAACTTTACCGAGTGCCAGATAACCCAGCGCAGCCGACAAACCAATTAAAACGCCGCCTACCGCACCGGCGACCGGAGTAAATTCCGTCATTTGCTCTCCATTCGTTCCCAAGTGGACTGAATTTAATGCCCGTTTGTCCCAGATCAAATCCGTTCAATTAGGCAGTATTTCTTTGCTTCAAAACCAATAAGGTTATAAGCTTATTACAGATAGTTATTTGGTGGAAATCCGCGATGCGCATTCAACACTTCTTCGATCCACAGACCTTCACGCTGACCTACATTGTCATAGACGAGGACACAAAGCGCTGCGCCATCATTGACTCGGTCTTGGATTTTGACCCTGCCAGCGGTCGCACACACACCACTAGCGCAGATCAAGTCATCGAATATGTGCACGACAATCACTTATCGTGCGACTGGATTTTAGAAACCCACGTACATGCTGACCATATCAGCGCCGCACCTTATTTGCAGGAAAAACTGGGTGCCAAAATTGCTATTGGCAACCATATTGTCGACGTTCAAGGCATCTTTGCTGAACTATTTAACGCCGAGCCTGAATTTGCTCGCGACGGCTCACAGTTTGGGCAGTTATTAGCAGACGGCGACTCGATTCAAGTCGGCGGTTTGACGTTAAACGCCATGCACACCCCAGGGCACACGCCTGCCTGCATGAGTTATCAAATCGAAGATGCCGTATTTGTCGGCGACACCTTGTTCCAGCCCGATTTTGGCACTGCCCGTTGTGACTTCCCTGGCGGCAGCGCAGAAACACTGTGGGACAGTGTCCAAAAAATTCTGTCGCTACCCGACGAAACCCGAGTATTCACAGGCCACGATTACCAACCCGGCGGCCGCGAGATGCAGTACATGGCGACGGTTTCCGAGCACAAGACAGAAAACATTCACCTACAAGGCGATAAGGCGGGCTTTGTTCAAATGCGTAACGAGCGTGATGCCACGCTAAACATGCCAACCTTAATTTTTCAGTCCGTTCAGACCAACATGCGTGCAGGGGAGATGCCACCGGCTGAAGAAAACGGAATTCGGTATCTCAAAATTCCCGTGAATGCCGTCTGATCCATGGATTGGATACGCAATTACAACGGCCAACTCGCTAAGCAGGACCTGCTGGCATCACTGATCGTCACCGTGATGTTAATTCCGCAGTCGTTGGCCTACGCCATGCTAGCCGGCTTGCCTGCCCAAGTAGGCTTGTATGCCTCGATCTTACCCCTGATGGCCTACGCCGCTTTGGGCAGCAGTATGACATTGGCCGTTGGACCGGTTGCTGTGGTTTCACTCATGACGGCTGCCAGTGTCGGCGCGGTCGCAACCGCAGGCACCGACCAATACCTAGCCGCCGCTGTTTTGCTCGCATTGATGTCAGGAGCCTTTCTATTGTTACTGGGTCTGGTACGCGGCGGCTTTTTGGCCAACCTGCTCAGTCACCCTGTCATCAGTGGCTTTATCAGCGCCAGCGCAATCCTTATCGCGGCCAGCCAGCTTCGTCATATTTTCGGTATCGAAGGGGGCGGCCATACCCTAATTGAAATATTGAATAGTCTGGCCAAAAACCTACCCAACTGGCAGGGATACACCCTAGGTTTAGGCCTGGCTTGTCTCGCATTTTTGTTCTGGGTACGTAAGGGACTGAAACCACTATTGGTGCAGCTCGGCATCAAAAACAGCCTGGCCGACATCCTGGCCAAGATGGGGCCGATGTTTGCCGTCATCGCGAGCACGCTTTGGGTAGCCATGGCCGAATGGAATTCGAACGGTGTGGCAATTGTCGGCGACTTACCTGCAGGTCTTCCTACGCCCAGCATGCCGGAGCTGGACTTATCCCTAGCAAAAGAACTTTGGCCGGCGGCCGTGCTTATTAGCTTGGTGGGCTTTGTCGAGTCGGTATCCGTAGGTCACACATTGGCCGCCAAGCGCCGCCAAAAGATCCAACCTAACCGTGAGCTACTCGGCCTGGGCGCTGCCAACATTGCCAGCGGCTTGGGTGGCGGATTCCCGGTCACCGGTGGATTCAGCCGAAGTGTCGTTAATTATGACGCCGGCGCACAAACCCCGATGGCGGGCGTCTTTACCGGCGTCTTAATCGCCGTGACCGCGCTCTATTTCACCGGCGCTTTTTACTACTTACCCAAGGTGGTGTTGGCCGCCACAGTGATTGTGGCCGTGATCTCGCTGGCGGACTTTGGCGCGGTATTTAACGTATTTCGATACTCAAAATCCGATGGCATGGCGATGCTGCTCACCATTGTTGTGGTACTGGCGGGAGGCGTAGAAGCCGGAATCCTTGTGGGCGTGGTTTGCTCGATCCTGTGCTTGCTTGCCAATATCGGCCAGCCACACATTGCCGAGATTGGCCGTATCGAAGGAACCGAACATTTTCGCAATGTCATGCGCTACGACGTGGAGTGCGAAAACTGCGTTGCCGCAATTCGATTCGATGAACGCCTGCATTTCTTAAATGCGCATCGGTTAGAAGAGAGTATTGGAGCGATTATCGAACGTCCTGGCATTCAGCATGTCATTCTGCACTGCGGCGGCATCAATCACATCGATGCCTCCGGGCTGGACGCGCTGATCGAGATCAACCATCGATTGGAGCAGCTAGGAATCAAGTTCCACCTTTCAGAAGTGAAAGGTCCGGTCACCGATCAATTGGTCAAGAGCGAACTGCCCCAGCGCCTGACAGGAGAAATCCACCTGTCGCATCATCAAGCGACCTGCGCCATCGGAAAAAGTGCTACCCTCGCGACCTGATTTAAACGAGCGCTTTTGGAGACCGGCATCAAACAGGCTGTAGCTCCAGAATTCTTTCGGGGAGCATCATGAGCACATTGATTTCTGCCGCCCAGGTCGAAGCGGCCAAAGCACAGCTACGCATTGATCATTTAGAAAACGCCAGCATCCGCCAGTTGGTTATGCTGATAAACCAGTTGGAAAGTGACAGCGGGCAATCCTTTGTCCGAATGGAATTAGGCGTTCCCGGATTGGCACCGGCCCAACGTGCCATTGAAGCCGAGAAAGCGGTACTGGACAGCATCAAGGTTACGCAATACCCAGCCCTGAACGGAACCGCTGAATTGCGCGAGGCCTTGTCCGCGTATTTTAAGGCATTCATGAACGTTGAAATTGAAGCGGACAACTGTGTGCCGACTGCGGGCTCGATGCAGGCCAGCCTGGCAACTTTTTGGCTGGTCAGTCAATTACACCCCAAACGCAAAAAGATCCTATTTTTGGATCCCAGTTTTTCTACCCAGATGCAGCAATGCCGTTCGCTGGGTATCGAGTTCGAGCGCGTCGATGTATTTGACGCCAAGCCGCGTAACGTCGTGGGCCTGGTCCGAGAGCGTTTGGCCACAGGCGAATTCGCCGCCCTCTTGTATTCCAACCCTTCAAACCCGGTTTGGAACTGTCTAACACGAGACGAGCTACAAGGCCTCGGTGCCCTGTGCGATGAATTTGATTGCATCGCGATGGAAGACCTCGCCTACTTTGGCATGGATTTCCGTGAAGATTATTCTGTGCCAAATCAGGCCCCCTTCCCACCCAGCATCCGGCATTACACCGACAATTGCGTGTTGCTATTTTCAGGTTCCAAACTATTCAATTACGCCGGCCAACGCACCGGCGCCATGTTGGTCCCCAGCCGCATCATGGACAAGAACAGCGAACACCTAGCCGCGCGATTCGGACACACCCTATTCCGCCACGCCCTGCTGTTCGGCGTAATCCAAACCACCACCGCTGGATTGTGCCA
>JAAXJV010000258.1 GCA_012269655.1 Pseudomonadales bacterium | reverse complement strand
AGATCGCGATTCGAAACCCATAAACTAATCGTGCCAAAACATCACGGCCTGCCGTGTCCGTACCCAAATAATGCCCTTGTTCAAAGCTGGGCGGGTGAGGCGCGAATTGATCGTCATAGGTGTTAATCTCATAGGGACCAAAAGGAATGGGGGGCATTAACACCCAACCTTCATTGCTTTCACTAAGCCTCTGTTTTAATTCGCGATAATTGGTTTCGTACTGGTAGTCGAATCCAAAGGTGGTCCCAGGCTTAAAGTCTGCATAGGTAGGGAAGTGCCACTCGCCTTGATAACTCACCACGATCGCTCGGTTATTGACCAATAGTTCGGTAAATCCCGTGCTGAGGATCAAAATCACAAGCGCGACCGCGCTGTACCAACCACGTCTAATTTCTCGAAATCGCTGAAATTGTCGTCGCGTTAAGGGATCGATCGTCATTGAAACTTCACCCGCGGATCAACCAGTGCGACGCATAAATCCGACAGGATATTGCCGATCAAAAACAACAAGCTGCTGATAACGAGAATACCTAGCACGACAGGGTAATCTCGCTCGACCAGGGACTCGTAGCCCAGTAGACCGAAGCCGTCGATGTTGAAAATGGTTTCGATCAACAGAGATCCGGTCAAAATCAAGGCAATGTTGTTACCAAAGTGCGTAGCCAATGGAATCAGACTGTTACGCAGGGCATGGTGCCAGACCGCGCCCCCAAAACTGCGCCCTTTGGCCATGGCTGTTCTGACATAGTCCGCGGCCAAATTGTCCATTAAGCTGTTCTTGACCATAAAGGTCATTACGGCAAACGATCCCACCATGTAGCTTATTAAGGGCAATACGCTGTGCCAAATCACGTCACGGACCTGTTCCCAGAAATCCATGTCTTCGAAATCGTCACTGACGAAGCCACCCAGCGGAAAGATCTCGCTTTCTGAGGCCAATGCCGTGAGTAAAGCGATACCAACGATGTAGCCGGGCACCGCATAGCCAATAAATACGATGGCGCTGCTGGCATGGTCAAAGGTGCCGGCGTGTTTGATGCCTTTGTAGATGCCCAGCGGAATGCACACGAGGTACGTCAAAATCAAAGTGACCACGCCGTAATAGATGCTAATGGGTAATCGGGAAGCGATGGTGTCCCAAACGGGTTCGTTGTAGCGCGTCGACATGCCCAAATCCAGGCGGACAACTTTGCCTAGCCAAGTGACGTAGCTTTCTAATATGGGTTTGTCGAAGCCGTAATAGGCTCGCAGTTGATCGAGTTGTGCTTCGGAAAGGCTGGAGGTGGTTTCTTCGCGGCTGGCCGATTGCGACGCGCCTTCCTGAACGGCTTGGGCCTGAGCTAACGCACGGTCTATGGGGCCGCCCGGAACGACCCGGGTGACAGCAAATACCATCAGCGTAATGCCAATGAACGTCGGAATGACTAACAACAGTCGACGTAAGAAATAACCGCTCATAGGCGTAGGTATAAGGGGCCTGCGTGCGATACACAAGGGAGAGGTGCAATAAATGCCTGCGGCGTTACACTATCGGCCGCACGAGGGGCCTCATGAATCACGAATTAACCATCTTTTCCGATCTGCCTAGCCAGGGAGATCCTGTCAATTTCAACAATGACGACTTTCAGGTGGCAGAAGGCCCGGATGGGCTGAGTCACTTTGTCGCCGAGTATCGTCTAGGCTCGATCCAAGGCATTGACTGTTTGCACTGTCTGCTCGAGCGGCAATTAGTCCATGCAGATGATGCCCTAGGCTGGCTCAGCGCACCTGTGATGGCCAGCTATGTGACCGTCGGCGAACGCGAGGATGGAATGGCACTGCAATACGATGAGGCGGTCTGTGTGTTTGAACACGAGGGCATTCCTCACATTGCTCGTCTAACCCTGAGTGAACCCAGCTACATTGAGCATTCCGAAGCTCCGCAGCTGCGTTTGAGCGTATTTCGTTCTGAAGACACGGGGTCAACACACCAGATCCTGTTTGATCGTGTGACGCAGGAAGTTCACGATTTGATGGCCGCAACGCTGTATTGGCACGGCACCATGGATTTGGAAGAAGAAGCCATCCGGGAAAACAACCAAGTGGCGGTAGACGCGCTACGCAGCGTCGTGACCGATTTGGTTGATGAGTTTAACGGCCAATTACCGGAAGGGATGGCGGCCAGCATTAACCATGAAGAGCAAGACGACGAAGGCGACGAGCCGGACGTCGAAGTCACCCATACCCTGCATTAAAAGCCGATAGGCAAAAACACGGTCGAGGCAATGCTACGGGCGACCATATTCAGCGTCCGCTGCTCATTGTCGCCTAAGGCGTCGGCCACAAGATCCTGTTTTGCGGCGAGCCGGCCATGCAACATGGCAAAACTGGCGTTTAGGATTTTGCCCTGGTACCCATCAGCCAGCAGGTAAAGCTCGTCGCGGTCATCGCGTTGTGAGCGCAGCAGATACAGTGCCGTCTCGATGTTTCTAGCGCTATTAAAGATGGACTTTCCGCTGGGTCGGTCGAGCAAATAAAACGCGCGTTTTCGGTCGTAGCTGTCGTCGATCATGCTGGCCAAACCGTAGACATAGGAAAAAACTCGGTCGCCGTTAAAGTCAGGCCGGAAAGCTTGTCGGATTGCGTCCACGCCACGTTTTTCGTTGAGCTCTTGATAGAACATGGCCCGGCGGAGCTGCACCTGGCGCTGTTCCAAAGTTTGGCCGCTGGCCTTGAGAAACTTAGGATTGCGCTTGTAGAGCTTTTCGATCAACTGATCTAGTTCGCGATCGATCTCAGCTCGAACTTGCTCTAATACAAGCTGTGTGTCGCTTTGGGCTAAGCGGCGCGGCTCAAATCCACCCTCGGTGTTGGGGTTGGTACAGCCGGCCAAGAGGCCCGTAATGATGATAAAAAGTAGTCGCATTGGATTGTGATGGCTCATGAGCGAGTTGTTCTATCATAGACGGTCCCGTTTCCCTAACAAATGTTAAGCAGGGCTTAACTTCGATCCCATGATCAGTACACTGCGGGCATGCAAAAGAACGACGTGATCTGGCTGATGTTAGTCGCGGTCAGCCTAGGGCTGGGCGTGGTCGGTGGTCAGTACCTTAAAAAAGATGAATTGTTGCCGATTTGCCATGCCATCGCGCCGGGCTTATTTCCACCACTGAGTTTAGCGCTGCCAACGGATCAAGGCGTTTTCGACTCGACGCTGCAGTGGGAAGGGCAGCCTTGGCAGGTTAGTTTTGTCGGCCCGTCCTGCGATTCCAAGTGCCGCAACACTTTGGAAGAACATGACAATGATCGCCCCGGGCTGGTGGTGAGTTATACAGATACGCTTCCGACACGACTGCCGCTGGCAGTAGGGAATGGGATTCAATACGAGCAGGCGGCCGAAGCCTTTGGCCTTCGGATGGAGGATTGGTCGAGGGCTGGATACGTCGGTACCTGGTTACTTAACGCCGACCATCATATCGAGGCTCGCTTGGTGGTGGATCAGTAACCACGCTCGCGGTTTATCAGTGCGGGTGTCTGCCCCGTCTGTTGCCAAAGTTGAATCGCCTCGTGAATGACCCGGGCCGCACTGGCTACATTGGTCTGCGCCGACACGTGCGGCCAAATTTCTACCTGAGGGTGTCCCCAGTACACATGCGAGTCTGGCAAAGGCTCAATGTCAAAAACGTCGAGTAGGGCACTGGCCTCAGTGTTTTCGTCTAGCCAGCGTAATAAATCGGATTCAACCACCGCGTCACCCCGACCAAAATTGATGATCTGACTGTCGGTGGGCAGATTGGCCATTAGCTTGCTATTTACAATGCCCTGCGTGTCTGGAGTCGATGGCAACAAGTTCATTAATACGTGTGCACCGGACAGTACCTCGGGCCCAAGAGTCGAAAAATGCGGCCAGGGCAGGGCCTTCGCACGTCGACTGTAGGTGGCCACTTTAAAGCCGTTGTTTTTAAGTGTCTGAGCACAGGCACGGGCCATCTCGCCTGCACCCAAAATAAGCACTTGAATCTGATGAGGGCGTTTTTGGTCCCGCGGCGACCAGTCCTGTTGGTTTTGATCTTGGCGATAATGCTGAAGGTTCTGGGCGTAGGCTAGACACGCCGCTAATGCAGATTGCGCCATATTGCGAGCCAATTCAGGATCAATCAGGCGAGCGATTGGGGTTTGGGTTAAATCCAGTGCGGCCTCGACACCGGCATAAGTGCAATGCGCCCACTCGAGTCCGTCGATTTGGTCTAGTTGACTGGCTTGTGGTGCGGTAAAGACCGCAACCGGACCGGGACAGGGCCCGGCCTGGTAGGCAAGGGTTCCGGCAGCTTGATTTAGGTGTTCAACCCATTGTGGGGTTTTTTCCCCGCACAGCACCGGAATCACGCGGAATTATTCCGAATCTTTCTTTTTGCCGGTAGTCAGGTGATAGGTGATGAAAAACATGACCGCAATTGCGCCCAGCATCCATCCCATGGCTTCGCCTTGATTTGCTACTTCAATCATTGTTTTCTCCATTGATTATGATTATTTTTCCAGCGCAAATATTTAAGCGCTTTTAGAGCCAAAACTCGGGGTCAAATGATAATGAAAAAAACACTCGGTGCGATAGTCCTTTCTGCTATGAGCGGGTCCGTCTTTGCGGAATTGATCGTGGAAAATGCACACATCCGAGAGTCGATCCCAGGTGCACCAAATAGTGCAGCCTTTATGATCTTGAAAAATACATCAGCGCAAGATGTTGTATTGACCTCGGCTACGTCTGAGTTGGCTCGCGCCACGGAACTGCACAACCACATCAACGACAACGGCGTCATGCGGATGCGAGAGGTGTCCGAGATCGTGGTTCCGGCAGGGCAAAGCGTCCAGTTAAAACCCGGTGGAATGCACGTCATGTTTATGGGCTTGGCGACTCCGTTGAAACAAGGCGAGCAGGGCTCTTTTACATTGGTTGATCAGTCAGGGCAGAAGTACCCGGTTCAGGCACCGGTGAAAAAAATTAAAATGCAGATGAAACATGACCACCAGGGTGATCACAAAGGCGAGCATAAGCATTGAAGCGTCTGTTGATCGGCAGCCTTGCGGTTGTTGTTGCCTTTGTACTCGGATTTTGGGGATCGAATCAGCTACCCGAAGATGCCCGCGGTTTTGAACTGACCCGTAGCGATGGAGCCCAGATCAACAGCTTTGACGCGCTCAAAGGGCAGCCTTATCTGATTACCTTTGGCTATACCTATTGCCCAGACGTGTGCCCGACGACATTAGCTTACCTGGCGGGAGTGTTGCAGGCCTATCAGAGCGCTGAAGGAGAAGAGATCCAAAGTGTTTTTGTCAGCGTGGACCCCGAACGGGATACGCCAGACAAGCTCGGACAGTACGTTGAGTATTTCGACTCTTCGATCTGGGGTGTGACTGGGACTGAAGCACAGCTAGGACAGGTCAAGCAGACTTACAGCATCTTTTTTGAAAAGGTTCAGGGAAAGGATCCAGACAACTACCTGATCGATCACAGCGCCGGGATTTTGGTCATGGATTCAAAGCACCGACTGAGTGGTGTCATCCGTGAGGGCGATTCTTTAGAGCAGGCCATCGCGACGATTCAAAACGCGCAATAAAAAAGGCCGCTAGACGCGGCCTTTTTCAATTGTCCGGACTTACTTCTGCAAGTATTCCAATACCGTTTCAGGGCTCGAAACGCCGTAGGGGTCTTCCGGGTGGTTGTCACTCTTACCGGGTTCTTCGAACCACTGCTCCACCACACCGTTCTTGATTACAGCCGCATAGCGCCATGAGCGCTTACCAAAGCCCAGGTTGTCTTTGTCGACCAGCATGCCCACTTTTTCGGTGAACTCGCCTGATCCGTCGGGAACGACTTTTACAGCGTTTAGGCCACCATCAACGCACATCTGAGCCCATTTGTTCATGACAAAGCTGTCGTTCACGCTCATGCAATAAATGTCGTCGATGCCCGCAGCGGCAAAGTCACCGGCCAGCTTTTCAAATCCAGGCAACTGGTAAGTTGAGCAGGTGGGGGTAAAGGCACCGGGCATGCTGAACAGCACAACTCGACGAGGGTTGCTTTCGCTACCAAAGAGTTCATCCGATGAAACGTCCTGCCAACGGAAAGGGTTGTCACCACCGATTGATTCATCGCGGACGCGGGTTTTGAAAGTGACGACGGGCAGGGTCATGCCTTGACTCATGTAAAGACTCCTAGGAGAAGTTGATTTAAAGTTGCAGGGCGAAGGATAGTTTGCCGCACGATAGAAGCAAGCTCTGAGCCCCAATCAATTCAATAGAAAAATACAATATAACTAGGATTGAAAATGTCCCACGAAGCAAATCGTCGGCTACTCGACGCCTATCACAACGCCTTATACGACTACAGCCCGGCAGATCTGAAGGCGGCTATCGACAACGACTTTGCTACAAATGCTGTCGTGCACTTATGCCATCCTATGGGCGATTTAGAACGACCCGCTGATTTGCTTGCTGTATACGCAGATTTAGCGGCCGCGATGCCGGACCTGGAGCGTAGGGAAACCATCCGAATTGCGGGGGACACCTTTGAGGACGGAAACTGGATCGGTGCGTGCGGCTATTACACCGGCGTCATGACCGCGCCATGGTTGGATATTCCTCCCACTGGGCATCAAGTCGCGATGCGGTTCCATGAGTTTTACAAGGTTATCGACAACCAAATTGTCGAAATGCAGGCAATTTGGGATATCCCCGAGTTGATGATGCAGTGTAATGCCTGGCCAATGGCGCCTCAGTTGGGGCGATTCTGGCAGGTTCCGGGCCCGGCGACACAGGACGGTGTTCAGCAGGGCGAGCGAAACTTGGCTCGTTCAGAAAGCGCGCTTAACTTGGTTGAGACCATGCTCAGCAATCTACTTCGGTTTGCGACCGAGGGAGTTGAGGGCATGCGACTGAGCGAATCCTGGCACCCAAAAATGAATTGGTATGGGCCTGCGGGCATCGGAACCAATCGCGGCATCCAGGGCTTTCGTCATTGGCACCAAAAACCCTTTTTGAAGGCGTTCCCAAACCGTATGGGGACTGGAGGCAAGGGCATTCTCTTTGCGGACAACGATTACGTTGGCGTGACGGGTTGGCCAAACATGAAGATGATTTTGTCTGGCGATGGCTTCCTAGGATTGGTCCCGGGCAATCAAGAAATCACCATGCGCAGTCTAGATTTTTGGCGGTGTGAAAACGGCCTAATTCGAGAAAACTGGGTGACGGTCGATATTCTGCACGTGTTCGATCAATTGGGTGTTGATGTGTTCGAACGTATGCGCGAGATGACACCCACGCCTATCGATCGTGGCCGTTTGCCTGGCTGATGCGCAGGCCCATCATTTAACGATGGGCTAGCAATTCCAGCACAATGGCGGCAGTCCAGGTAAAGGTGTCGCCTCCACAGGGAGTCGCATCGATAGGGCTGTAATACTCGGCAAAGCCGCTTTCTTTGATCAAGGTCAGGCTGTCGTTGTCAAT
>JAAXJV010000213.1:4096-7797 GCA_012269655.1 Pseudomonadales bacterium | reverse complement strand
AGCGCGTGCGTTGACCCGCCAACTCAAAGCCATCCGACGTGTCCACCAACGGCTGATCAAAACGGCCATGGGTAGAGTCATATCGGGTGAGCAACCGAAGGGTGTCTAGCTCTCCGGTGTCATTGATCCGGGTCACTTGCAGACGATCGGACAGTCCCCGCTGATGCAGAGCCCAAAACACACATCGGCCGATACGACCGAAGCCGTTTATTCCAATGCGCACTTATTCGTCGTCGAAGGGCTCGTTCAGACGCTCAATGGCGTCCAACAGCGCATCCACTGTAATTCCAAAGTGCTCGAACAATTGGCCTGCCGGCGCCGATTCACCAAAGCTGTCCATACCGATGATTTCGCCGTCCAAGCCAACGTACTTGTACCAGTAATCACGGTGCGCCGCTTCAATGGCAACCCGCGCAGTGATATCGCTGGGCAACACCGACTCACGGTATTCAACGCTCTGACGCTCGAAGGCTTCGGTACAGGGCATGGAGACCACACGGACTTGTGCGCTAGAACGTTCTGCTGCTTGAACGGCCAGCTCAACTTCTGAGCCAGTGGCAATAACAATCACGTCAGGCTCACCATCCGTGTCAACCAATACATAACCGCCCTTAGCGATATCGGCAACGTCAGCACGCGCCAGCGTCGGCAATCCTTGGCGAGACAAGGCCAAGCAGGTAGGCCCATCTTCCCGTGCGATTGCACTACCCCATGCCACGGCGGTTTCCACAGCATCAGCAGGGCGCCATAGATCACAGTTAGGTGTTCCACGCAGGCTGGCAATTTGCTCGATCGGTTGGTGGGTCGGACCGTCTTCACCCAAACCGATAGAATCGTGAGTCAAGACATGCACCACGCGTTGCTTCATCAGCGCAGCCATGCGCACCGCATTGCGCATGTATTCCATAAAGATCAGGAAGGTTCCGCCGTAAGGAACAAAGCCGCCATGTAGGGCGATGCCATTCATCATGGCCGCCATACCGAATTCACGCACGCCATAATGGATGTAGTTACCGCCAGGCTGTCCGGCCGCAACCGACTCAGAGCCTTTCCACAAAGTCAGGTTGGAACCCGCCAAGTCGGCACTGCCACCCAACAGTTCAGGAACGATAGGTCCGAAACGGTCCAACGACATTTGGCTGGCCTTGCGCGTGGCTACTTTAGGCCCTTCAGCTTGTAGCTCTTGCGCATATTCCAGCGCCGCAGCTTCGATGTCGACGCTTAGGTCACCCGACAATCGGCGATCCAGCTCTTCGGACAATTCTAGGTGTGCTTTGCGGTACTCGGCCATCGCTTCGGCCCAGGCGCCGTGTAAGCTCTCGCCTTTGTCCTTCGCATCCCAAGCGTCGTAGATGTCTGCCGGAATTTCGAAAGGACCGTGCTCCCAACCCAAAGCAGCGCGAGTCAGGGCAATCTCGTCGTCACCCAGCGGCGCGCCGTGGCTTTCTTCTTTGCCTTCTTTGTTGGGCGAGCCAAAGCCGATTCGGGTTTTACAACGGATCAAAGTAGGACGCGCAGTATCGCCTTGAGCTTCCAGGATCGCCGCATCGATGGCGCCCGCATCGTGACCGTCGATCGGACCAATCACCTGCCAGTTATAAGATTCGAAACGCTGATTGGTGTCGTCGGTAAACCAGCCTTCGACTTCGCCGTCAATCGAAATGCCGTTGTCATCGTAGAAAACAATCAGCTTGCCCAGACCCAAAGTACCTGCCAGCGAACATACTTCGTGACTGATGCCTTCCATCAGACAGCCGTCGCCTGCAAATACGTAGGTTCGGTGATCGACCACCTGATGCTCATCGCGGTTGAATTGGGCCGCCAGAATCTGCTCAGCCAAAGCCATACCAACGCCGTTAGCCAAACCCTGGCCCAAGGGACCGGTGGTGGTTTCGACGCCCGGAGCATAGCCGTACTCGGGGTGCCCGGGTGTGCGACTGTGCAACTGACGGAACTGCTTAAGCTCGTCGATGTTCAGATCATAGCCCGACAGGTGCAACAGGCTGTAAAGCAACATTGAGCCGTGGCCGTTGGATAAAATAAAGCGGTCACGGTTGGGCCAATTTGGGTCGTTAGGATCGTGGCGCAGATGATCGCGCCATAGTACTTCCGCGATATCCGCCATGCCCATAGGGGCTCCGGGGTGGCCTGAGTTTGCTTTCTGCACAGCATCCATGCTCAACGCACGAATGGCGTTGGCGAGTTGACGACGATCGGTCATTGCGAAGTCCCGTAAAAGATGAGGCGCGAATTGTCCCAAAACTCGACGCCTGTCTCAATGGGTGAATCACGAATCAATCCGGATGCGCAAAATTGCATATATAAGGATTTGCTTATATCCTTATCAAATTATATCCCATGGATGAATTGACGATGACCGATACCACCCTGTTTACCTCTGAGTCTGTTTCAGAAGGCCACCCTGATAAAGTCGCCGACCAAATCTCGGATGCAATCGTTGATGCGTTGTTAAAAAAAGACAAGGAATCGCGCATTGCGGTTGAAACCTTGGTTAAAACAGGCCTCGTTATGGTGGCCGGCGAAGTTCGCACCAACGCTTGGGTCGACATCGAAGAGATCGTGCGCAAGGTGGTCACTGACATCGGTTATGACTCCAGCGAGCTTGGGTTTGACGGCAATACCTGCGCGGTGCTCAACGGCATTGGCAAACAGTCCGCTGATATTGCGGTTGGCGTTGACGAGGCGGAGAACAAAGATCTCGGCGCGGGCGACCAAGGCCTGATGTTTGGCTATGCCACCAACGAAACAGACAGCTACATGCCCGCTCCCATTCACTACGCCCACGAGCTGGTGCGCAAGCAAGCTGAAGTTCGCAAATCCGGCCAGCTACCCTTCCTGCGTCCTGATGCGAAAAGCCAGCTGACCTTCCGCTACCAGGACGGGAAAATTGTCGGCGTCGATGCGGTTGTATTGTCTACACAACACGATGAGGACGTGGCCCTGGCCGATCTGCAGGCCGCCGTTCGGAAAGACATCATCGAAGAAGTCATCCCCAGCGAATGGCTTCACAGCGACACCCTGTATCACATCAACCCAACCGGTCGCTTTGTGATCGGTGGGCCGGTTGGCGACTGCGGCTTAACCGGCCGCAAAATCATCGTCGACACCTACGGCGGCATGGCTCGTCATGGGGGTGGTGCTTTTAGCGGTAAAGACCCGTCAAAAGTGGATCGCAGTGCAGCCTACGCCGCGCGCTATGTGGCAAAGAACATTGTTGCCGCCGGGCTGGCTGATCGTTGCGAAATCCAAGTGTCGTACGCGATTGGTGTTGCGGAACCGACCTCCATTAGCGTCGAAACCTTTGGTACTGAAAAGATTGCTCACACCAAGATTGTTGAACTGGTCCGTGAACACTTTGACCTGCGCCCCCGCGGCCTGATCGAAATGTTGGACCTGAAGCGTCCCATCTATCAGCCGACCGCTGCCTACGGCCACTTCGGCCGCAGCGATATTCAGCTGAGCTGGGAACAAACCGATAAAGCCAATGACCTGCGCCAAAGCGCCGGCCTTTAAGAGGAAAGCACCATGAATGCACGTCCCCAAGACACACTCAACGGCGATTACAAAATTGCCGATCTAAGCCAGGCTGACTTTGGTCGTCGCGAAATCGCGCTGGCTGAGCGTGAAATGCCCGCCTTGATGAAACTCCGTGAAAAGTACCGTGACGAGCAGCCGCTAGC
>JAAXJV010000213.1:0-4086 GCA_012269655.1 Pseudomonadales bacterium | reverse complement strand
GGTCGAGCTGCAACATCTTCAGCACGCAGGATCACGCTGCGGCGGCCATGGTCGCGGCTGGCATCCCGGTTTACGCTTGGAAAGGTCAAACCAACGAAGAAGGCGAGTGGTGCGTTGAACAGACCATCTTAAAAGACGGTCAGCCTTGGAACGCCACTATGCTGCTGGACGACGGCGGCGATCTAACCAGCATGGTGCATGAAAAGTACCCCGAAATGCTGGATCACATCCACGGTGTGACTGAAGAAACCACCACGGGCGTTCATCGTCTGATCGAAATGCTCGAAGCTGGCACATTGAAGATTCCTGCCATCAACGTAAACGATTCGGTTACCAAGTCGAAAAACGACAACAAATATGGCTGCCGCCACAGTTTGAACGACGGCATCAAGCGTGCCACCGACATGCTGTTGTCAGGTAAGCGTGCCTTGGTCATTGGTTACGGTGACGTAGGTAAGGGCTCAGCACAATCACTGCGCCAAGAAGGCATGATCGTTCGCGTCACCGAGATCGATCCGATCTGTGCCATGCAGGCCTGCATGGACGGTTTCGAAGTTGTATCGCCTTACCAAAACGGCGTCACTACTGGCCGGGTTGAAGACCTTAACCGCAGCCTGCTCCAGGATACCGACGTATTGGTCACCACCACAGGTAACGTGAACGTTTGTGACAGCGCGATCCTGACTGGCCTGAAAAAAGGTGCGCTGGTGTGCAACATCGGACACTTCGATAACGAAATTGACACGGCTTACATGCGCAAGGCGTGGAAGTGGGAAGAGGTCAAACCTCAGGTTCACCAAGTACATCGCTCAAACGACGATGGTGATTATTTGATTTTGTTGGCTGAAGGCCGACTGATCAACCTGGGCTGCGCGACCGGTCACCCCAGCCGCATCATGGATGGCTCGTTTGCCAACCAAGTGCTGGCTCAGATCGAAATGGTCCGTCGCGGTTTCGCCGACTTGCCGGCTGAGGAAAAAGCAGCCGCCATTCAGGTTGAAGTGCTTCCCAAGAAATTGGACGAAGAAGTCGCACTGGCCATGGTGGAAGGCTTTGGCGGTGTGATCACTCGGTTGACTGAAGAGCAAGCGGATTACATCAACGTAACCGTTGAAGGTCCGTTCAAGCCTGAAGCTTATAAGTACTAAAGCAAGCGATCGATTAAAGGGGCGCTTCGGCGCCCTTTTTATTGTCTGAAAAAAGGGCTTTTCAACAGCCAAAAAACCGACTAACTTTTGAGTGTCTTTAGCGGTGAAATAGCAGGAGGTGATCTAATGTCTAGTGATCTTGGAAAGGTTCTATCTGATGTTGGTTTTTACGAGGCTCTTGCGGACTAACGCCGCGGGTTCCCACGGAACTAGAGTGCTCAGGTAGCACCACCAATCACGAGAGGGAGGCCGTAGCGCCTCCCTTTTTTATTGGTTGCTACCTTGCAAACACTTGAACCAAGCTCTCGCTACAGCCCAAATCTCGCAGTGCCTGTGCATGCAGATCGCCGCGACGCTTGCGCCAGCTCAACACCCATTCCGATAACTCCTGCGGATCAACCAAACTCTGCACACGCGAAGAAATGAGCTCGGCCGAAGGCACTAACCCCTTTGAGAATAGTTGCTGACACTCGTCATCAACCCACCTCTGAAATAAGCTACCCATATCGACCTCCGCTACTACGTATTTAACGGTTTAACACTCTCGGTAGCTTCGTGGCTAAATGTTCTAACACTGGAATGAAAAAAGCTCATTCGACAGCGTCCGCGCGGCCTTATATTTAGGCTTCATCCAACCCAGTCCAAAACGCCTAGGAATGTGCGCTGGCACCCGATTTCAATAACAGACGCAAAAATATCAACTTTGGCGGCGTGATCTTGCATCGCACCATAATCTGCACGGGGAACTTGTGATCCCTACTTGACATCCCCCACCGCATTCATCAGGTTGTCATCTGTAGGTTTAATGATGAAAACGAATATTCACAGCGTCCAACAGATCGATGCTGGACGGCCAACTGATCAAACCAGGAAGGCAGGATATGAATGCACCATTGCACCCCATCGAGACCGGCGAGCATCGCCCCGCGCTGGTTTTAAATGCAGACTTTAGGCCACTGAGCTACTACCCACTGTCGCTGTGGAGCTGGCAAGACACCATCAAGGCCGTGTGCCAAGACAAGGTCGTCATTGTCGAAGAATATGACGAGCAAATCGCAAGCCCCAGCGTCTCAATGACCTTGCCTTCGGTCATTGCCCTCAAAGACTACGTTGTCAGGACCTCCAAACCCGCCTTCACGCGATTCAATCTTTTCTTGAGGGATAAGTTTACCTGCCAGTACTGCCAAACCCACTTTCCCGCCAAAGACCTCACCTTTGACCATGTTATTCCGCGCTCCAAAGGCGGCGGCACTCGCTGGGATAACATTGTGACGGCTTGTGGCAGTTGTAATCGCAAGAAAGCCAACAAATCCATCCAAGTAGCCGGTTTGAAATTGAACCGTCCGCCGCAGCAACCCAGTCTGTGGCAGTTGCAGGAAAACGGCCGAGCCTTTCCGCCCAACTATTTGCATTACACCTGGAATGACTATCTGTACTGGGACAGCCAACTAGAAAGCTAGGTTTTAAGTGCCAGGCGGTTGCCACCCAGAATCAATGCAACGCCCAACACTGCCTCAACGCTCCACTGGTAGTTCTCGAACACAGTACTGATGGTCAGCGCCACAACCGGAAACAGTAAGCTGGCAAAGGCTGCCTTTTCAGGCCCAGCTCGGTGCAATAGAGCCAAATAAGCCCCGAAGGCCGCCACCGAGCCAAAGACCACCAAATAGGCCAGACTGCTGACGTAAGGCCATGAGAAATCAAACGCCAATGGCTTACCTAGGCCAATCGCCATGCCCAGTGTCGCAATCGCGCCATACAGCATGCCCCAGGCGTTCCCCTGCCACAGACCAATGCCGGCTTTTTGGTTTCGAGCGTTAACTAGGTTGCCAAAGCTCGCGCACAGGGTGGCCAAAAAACACAGGAAAATTGCGCCAATCTCGGCCGGCCCATAGGTCAGATCGAATACATCGGGCATGAAAAGCAACACAACGCCGCAAAAACCGACGCAAGCGCCCACCACCACTCGAATCGGCACCTGTGACTTAAACCACAGGCCGGCTCCCAAGATGTTCCAAATCACCATGGTCGAAAAGGACACCGCAATTAACCCAGTCGTGAGATAACCCGTTGCGATATAGAACAGACAATAATTCAGGCCGAATAGACTGATCCCCTGTAACACCGCCCACCGGTGCTGCGCCGGCGTCAGTCGTAACGAAACGCCGATCAGTCGGCAAACCAAAAAAATCAGAGCGCTGGCGGCAAAGAATCGCCAAGCCACAGAAATAAGGGGGTCCACGACCCCCAATTGGAATTTAATGGCGTACCAAGTCGAACCCCAAATGAAAACCGTACTGGCAAATAGCAACAGCTGTGTTCGGTTCACCGGGACTCCTTAACCATTACAGAGCGTCGAGCAGCCCCTGGATTTGATCTTGACGGGCTTTATCAGCCATTTCTCGACCCGGCCGTGGCGCAAGCGTCAGGGCCTTTTCAAATTGCGCGCGGGCCTTATCGGTTTCGCCTTCTTCAGCCAGGAATTCACCATAGCCTTGCAGGGCCAAAATATTATCAGGTTGCGCAGCCAGTGCAGCCTCGAAATCCGCACGAGCTTTTTTGCTGCTACCCACAGACAACGGCCAACCTGGGGCTTTGGCGAAAATATTTCCACGAATCGCCCGAGCCATATGATTGGACTCATCGGCTTTCAGCGCGGCATCTAGATCTTTCTTGGCCCGCTTGATCAACCCCAGTGCGCCGGCACCGCCCTTCTCCCGTGCGATAGAAGCACCGACCGCGCCTTGCCACATCAAGACTTCGCTGGTCTCAGTCATGGCCTCTAGCTCGGCCAATTGACCCTCCAACTCGCTCAGTTTGGCTTTTTCATCAGATTGCTGCCAACTGGTGGCGTCGTAACGTTGAATCAGGTCGGTCAGATCGGCCCAGGCGGGGGCTATAAAGGCGCTGGCCAGTACGGCTGCAAGCCATGTTTTCA
>JAAXJV010000082.1 GCA_012269655.1 Pseudomonadales bacterium | reverse complement strand
CAGTTCACCGCAACGAAAGGACCGTCAGCTCGGACACTGGACTGATGCATGGCCTTGGCAAACCGGTCCTTACCGACACCCGTTTCACCACTGATTAACACCGGAATATTGCGATCGACCAAGCGCCTGGCTTGCTTAATGCAAGCGGTCATCGCGGCGTCTCCGTGATTCAAACGATCGAGCTCACCACCTGGGTTGCCTTCCGGCTCCACCGCGACTGGCATCTCCGACACCTTTGGGCGGGCTATCATTTCTGACGGCTGTGGAGCCGAGAGATGCCCAAATCCCAAATAGTGCCCCTGACTAAACACCGGCACATGGAATTGCAGATCGCTGCCGGCGGTGTTGCTTAGGCTTTCGAGCGTAGGGGCATCTAAGACATCGTCCAACAACCGCCCGACCCAACCCGTGCACTCGGGTAAGAAGCGATACGCACAGGCCTCTAATCCGACGATCTTCCGAGACTCTGAGACCGCAAAGGTCACCGTGCTTCGGTTGTTTGCCTGAACCGTAAATAGCCAGCAGTCAGCAAACCGATACTCAAACCAACTGCGCTCAATCCTTCGTGCGCATTCACTAACCATCGCGAGCGTGTGCAGCGCGCGAGTGGGATCCCGCTCGGGATTGACCGTGGAAGTATCCAACACCGCCATCAGGTTTTGTTGCTCATCAAAGATCGGTGAGGCCGCGCAAGACAGATTCTGATTGGCCGCCACGTAATGCTGATCGCCATGAACCAGAGTGGCTTTACGTTCTGCAATCGCGGTACCGATACCATTTGTCCCGCGGAACGCCTCGCCCCAGCATTGACCGGGGATCAGGCCCGCGCGGTCAAAATCAGAGCGGTAGTCGCGATGGCTGTAACTTTTCAGGATGGTGCCGTTGGCATCAGTCAAAATGATGCTGTGTCCAGCACTGCCTACCACCTGCGTCAAGCGATCAAGCTCACCGGTGGAGATCGGAAGTAGTTCTTGAGATTGTTGAGTGGGATTGCGAGAGGCGTCAGCAAAGGCGCTCGAGGACCGAGGATCCAGACCATAACGGTCCTGACATCGCGTCCATGATTTCTGAATTGAGGTCGTTGCCTGCTGGCCTGTACTTAGATTCGCCATCCAATCACTGCTTTTTTGTTCTTCTGATAGTTCAACAGGTTTACGCCTTTTATTCATTGAACACAAGGTCGAGGACTCGGGAAAAGTGTCTCAATTTTGAGACACCCTAATTACACCCAGCGCTCAATGAGACAATCAAAAGTCACATAAAAATCATGTTAATCAGACGCTTAATTGTTGGCACGCAAGATGCAATGTCCCGGCAGTACACGGAAGTTGTGTCAAAACCCAGGAATAAAAACTAAAATGAGGAAGAACTGATGTTGCATGCCTATCCCGGAACCGCTGGTTCCCCATTACAGCCAAAGGCTCAATACGACAACTACATCAATGGCGAGTTTGTCGCCCCGAAGAACGGACAGTATTTCGAAAACATTTCGCCCACCACAGGGAAAAAGATTTGCGATATCGCACGGTCAAACAAAGACGATATCGAAGCAGCCTTGGATGCAGCCCATGCCGCAGCGCCCGCCTGGGGCAAGACCAGCACCACCGAGCGTGCCAACATCCTGAACAAGATTGCTGACCGAATCGAAGAGAACCTTCAAGTTCTGGCTCTGGCCGAAACGCTAGATAACGGTAAAGGCATCCGCGAAACCATCAATGCGGACATCCCGTTGACCATTGATCACTTCCGCTACTTCGCAGGCGTCATCCGCGCTCAGGAAGGCAGCATTGGTGAGATGGACGAGAATACGCTGGCTTACCACCACCACGAACCCCTGGGTGTCGTTGCACAGATCATCCCCTGGAACTTCCCTATCTTGATGGCGGCTTGGAAATTGGCTCCCGCTCTGGCGGCAGGCAACGCCGTGGTACTCAAGCCAGCCGAGCAGACCCCCTTCAGCATCATGGTATTGATGGAAATCATCGGTGATCTGTTGCCTGCTGGTGTCGTCAATGTCGTGAACGGCTTTGGTCTAGAAGCCGGTAAGCCGCTCGCCAGCAGCAACCGTGTCGCCAAAGTCGGCTTCACCGGTGAAACCACTACCGGTAAGTTGATCATGCAATACGCCAGTGAAAACCTGATTCCTGTCACGCTAGAACTGGGCGGTAAAAGCCCCAACATCTTCCGCAAGGACATCATGGATCAAAGCCCCGAATTTATCTCGAAGTGTGTTGAGGGCTTCTTGCTGGCTTACTTCAACCAGGGTGAGGTCTGCACCTGTCCGTCACGCGCGTTGATTCATGAAGACATTTACGATGATTTCATGGCGTTAGTTAAAGAACGCGCGGCGCAAATCGTTCAAGGCAACCCCTTCGACGAAGCCACCATGATTGGTGCCCAGGCCAGTGCAGAGCAGTACGAAAAGATCAAATCGTACCTCGCGATTGGTAAGGAAGAAGGTGCCGAAGTGCTGTTCGGCGGCGACGTAGCCGACAGCTACGAAGACGGATTCTATGTTCAGCCCACTGCCTTCAAGGGCCACAACAAGATGCGTATCTTCCAAGAAGAAATCTTTGGCCCCGTGGTGTCCGTGACCACCTTCAAAACGGACGAAGAAGCCATCGAAATCGCTAACGATACGCTATACGGATTGGGGGCCGGCATTTGGACCTCTGAGGCGAACGCCGCTTACAAATTTGGCCGCGCCATCCAAGCCGGTCGAGTTTGGACTAACTGCTATCACCAGTATCCGGCACACGCGGCCTTTGGTGGTTACAAGCAGTCCGGTATCGGCCGTGAGAACCACAAGATGATGCTAGAGCATTATCAGCAGACCAAAAACCTACTGGTATCGTACGACGAAAACCCGCTGGGCTTCTTCTAAGCCCAGTTCCCCTTGTCATGGCGCCCAAGTGGCGCCATGTCTTTGTCTGAGGTGAAAATAATAATGTACAAAGTTCAACGTGTAAGTTTTACCGACGAAACCCAGGCACTGGTGGAAGAACTCCTACCCATTCACGGTCCCCTGCTGTTTCATCAATCCGGTGGATGCTGTGATGGCTCCGCGCCCATGTGTTATCCCCGAGATGAATTCAAAGTCGGAAGCCGAGATGTTTATCTGGGCGAAGTAGCTGGCCAACCGTTTTTTATCTCCCATGACCAGTGGGAGTATTGGTCACATACTCACCTGATTATCGATGTAGTGCCCGGTCGGGGCGGCATGTTCTCGGTCGAAGGGCCGACAGGCAAACGCTTCCTGACTCGCTCGCGCTTGTACAGCGAGGACGAGGGTGAGCTGATGAAGTCGGACTCCTTGGTATTGGGCGGCGATCAAGCCATCGAAGGCGTTCGCTCAACCGTAGACTGACAAAAGGTGCGAGACAGTTGCTATCGCTACTGCCCTCGCATCAACCAGCCTTCCTGAATGGCCGTAAACGCAGCATCGATCAAAAGCTCTTCCCGGCGATCTGCGCGACAGAAAAAGCCCAATTCCGCCGTCAATGAAAGTTGATCCGAAATGACCAGATCGTGTTCCTGCGCTGCCTTGTACGCCAATCCATCTCGCACCAAAGACAGCCCTACGCCAGATTTCACCAAATCCAACATCGAAGGCTCAACGTCGACCCGCGCAGCGGGACTGACTTGCAGACCCATCGGCTCTAATTGAGCCTGAAGTAGTTTTGAGTGAACCGATTCAGGCGGTGTCGTAATCCAGGGCAATTGACTGATCGTATCCCATCCCTTGCCCAGCACCTGATCTTCCCAACCCGCAGGCGCCACGACCCGATAATGGCAATCCGACAATCGCAATGCATACAGCTCCGGGTTCACATTCGAAAAGCCGGGAACATCTAGGCTAAAGCCAGCATCCAGCTGATTCTGCTCAATCAGCCGCTGGATTTGACCCGAGATACCCTGTTGCAATTGAAAGGCCAAGTGAGCATGTTGTTGTGAAAGTGCCCTGAGCAATGCACCGAGGCGAATAAATTCGGGGTCTACAATGGTACCCAGGCGCAGTTCACCACGGACTTCGCCTTGCAACGCCGTGGCGGCAGCCCTGAGATCCGCCGTACCTTTCAAAATCCGCTGTGCCATGGGTAACAGCTTGCGGCCGTAGTCAGTCAGGCGCATGCCCCGGGCCGTCCGATAAAACAGCTCGATGGACAATTCATCTTGCAACTTTTTCAACTGCAAGCTGGCCGCTGGCTGACTCATATGCAGTTGTTCCGCCGCATGGGTCAGGCCGCCGCGCTCGGCAACAGCCACAAATACCCTGAGCGACGTATGATCCATCAGGACTCCAAGATCATGCCGGCCGCTTTCTCTGCGATCATCAGCGTCGGTGAGTTGGTGTTGCCGCTGGTGATCGTCGGCATGACGCTGGCATCCACCACTCGAAGTTTTGCTATGCCACGCACACGCAATTGGCTATCACAAACCGCCATGGGATCGTCGTCACGCCCCATTTTTGCCGTACCGACTGGGTGGAAAATGGTGGTCGCAATATCACCGGCCAATTTGGCCAGTTCGTCATCAGTCTGATACTGGACACCCGGCTTGTATTCCTCGGGTTCGTATTGCGCCAACGCCGATTGAGCAACGATCTTGCGAACCTGTCGCAAGCTGTCCGCCGCAATCTTGCGATCCTCTTCCGTGCTTAAGTAATTCGGTTGAATCAAAGGCGCGTCACGCCAATTCGATGATTGGATGACCACCTGTCCACGGCTGGTTGGGTTGAGGTTACAGACACTGGCGGTAAACGCATCGAAGGGGTGCAGGTCTTCGCCAAAGGCCTCAAGGCTTAGCGGCTGAACGTGATATTCCAAATTGGCGTGTTCTTTGTCCTCGCTGGAGCGAGTAAACGCGCCTAACTGACTTGGGGCCATGCTCATGGGACCCGAGCGCTTGAACACATATTCCAAACCGATCTTGGCTTTACCGACCAGGGAATTCGCCATGGTGTTAAGAGTTTTTACGTTTTTAACTTTATAAACCGCACGGATTTGCAAATGATCCTGCAAATTCTGACCCACACCGGGCGAGTCCAATTTCACTTCGATCCCATGCTGCTCTAATAGCGCTTTCGGCCCGATTCCGGACAATTGCAGAATCTGAGGAGTTCCTATTGCGCCAGCACAGCTGACGACTTCCTTGACCGCTGTCACTTGGACAGTCTGCCCCGCCCGATTGACCCAGACGCCCTCGCAGCTCAAATCTTGGATATCCAGCTTTTCGACTTGCGACTCGGTCCAGACGGTCAGATTGGGACGCGATATCACAGGTTTCAAAAAGGCTTTCGACGTATTCCAGCGCCAACCACTGCGTTGATTCACCTCAAAATAGCCAATGCCTGCATTGTCACCCTTGTTAAAGTCATCGGTTTTCTCGATGCCCGCCTGAACGGCCGCATCGGTAAACGATCCAAGGATCTCCCAGCTCAAACGTTGCTTTTCAACACGCCATTCACCGCCATGTCCGTGCAGCGAGCGGTAGCTTTCACGATCTGCCCCGGACAAATCCGAATCAGAGTCCAAACGGTAGTGATTTTCATGGGCTTTGAAATCGGGCAAGCACTGATCCCAAGCCCAACGGTTATCACCGGTCTGCTCGGCCCAACTGTCATAATCCCTGGCCTGCCCACGCATATAAATCATGCCATTGATCGATGAGCAGCCACCCAACGTCTTACCCCTAGGATAGAGCAACTGACGGCCATTCAAGCCAGCATCCGGCTGGGTCTTGAACAACCAGTCTGTCCGAGGATTCCCGATGCAGTACAGATACCCAACCGGGATGTGGATCCAGTGGTAGTTGTCTTTTTTACCGGCTTCTAACAGCAATACACGATTGTTGGGATCGGCACTTAATCGATTGGCCATCAAGCATCCGGCGGAGCCCGCGCCGATGACAACGTAATCAAATTGATGTTGGGACATGTTCTTCCTCGACTGGGATGACTTTTTATTGTTTCGAACTGTGCCAGTTGCGGACGTCAGGCGCTAATGACGTTTTTCAAACCGCAACATAAGATTTACTTATATTTAAGGCGCCAGTAAAAGTCCAGCCATAGCCATTAAGGAAGCCCCGATCGCACGGTCTATCCAGCTTCGCTTGACCGGGTCAAACCACCAATCGATCATGCGATTAACAAGCAAGGCGACCGCGCCCAGGTAGAGAACGCCCATCATAAAATGCAAACCTGCCAAGACCATGGACTGGACCCAGGCAGCCTCAGGATCAATAAACTGAGGCAATAATGCGAAGTAAACCACCATGGTCTTTGGATTCAAAACGTTGGATAAGAACCCCTCGCGCATCGAGCGAATCCAGCGAAACTGACCCTGTGAAAGTTCAGGCGCCGCAGTGGAATACGGCTGGAAACTGGCCTGAAGACTGCTCCATCCCAGCCAAGCCAAATACAAGGCACCGGCCATTTTTAGCGCTTGATAGGCCCAGGGCGTGACTGCGAGAAACGCTGCAATGCCCAGCGCCGAGGCGGTAGCGTGGACAAACAAGCCACAACAAATGGCAAAGGTCGAGACCAACGCATCGGGCAGCCCGCCGCGCATGGCGTTACGCATCACCAGCAAGGTGTCAGCACCTGGCGCCAACGTCAGCAATATAAAGGTGGTCAAGAACGGCAGCCACGCAAAACCGTCAAACAAAAAAGCCATATCAATCCAATACCCGGTAAGCTGGCATTAACACACCAACAAACGAGGTGCCCGGTGCACGCACATTTCCAACTAATGGATCGATACAATCGCTGGTTTAACGGGCAATTGCTAGCGGCGTGTAACGAATTAACTGACAGTCAGCGAAAGCACGACATGCAGGCCTTTTTCGGATCCATCCATGCCACACTCAATCACATCTTGCTGGCGGACAAATTGTGGCTGGGCCGCTTTTCTGGGCAGCCCTTTGTGGTGAGTGGACTGGATCAGCAACTGCACGAAGATTTTGGCGCTTTATGTGAAGACCGCTTGCGGACCGATCAAGAGATTTCACACATCGTGTCTACGATCGCCAATTGGGAAGCCAACCTGACCTTCACCGACACCTTTGGCGTGACCCGGGAAATTCCCACGCATCAGGCCATCGGACATATCTTCAATCACGCCACCCATCATCGTGGCCAAATCACTACGCTGCTCGCTCAACTGGGTGTCGATGTCGGGATTACGGATCTAGCGCGGATGCCTGCCGACTTCGTTTAGTCGTTGTCGGATAGAGCCGAGCCCGCGCCCGCGAGACGCGAAGCCTCGGTCGCCGGCGCGTAAGTTCGGTGGGCAAAGGCCTCGAGCCGTTCAAAGTGATAATGCAGTATCTGGGCGCGCTCGAACCTATCGCCGTTGCCACTTGGCAATTCACTGGCGGATATGGAGATTTCAGTTCGCCAGCTTTGTGGCCGGTCTCGCTGACAAGCAATGCGAGAGAATTTCATGGAGCAGACGCCATCCGTCATCAAGCAAGCATGGCCAGAATCTAATGACAACGCGATGAAGCCTGCGATAAGTTCGGCTCCGACCACACCTCGCATTTGGATGATGGACTGATCCTCGATGCCAAAATCTGCCAGCGACAGCCCGACCATAATCCCGCTTAAAATGCCATGCCGCCCGCTTAGCTCGCCCTCTAATCCTTCAGGGGCCAATTCGGCCTCCGGCCAGCCCAGGTGCGAGTCTAAAGTTGCCAACAAACCGGGAAATGGATCGATGCCCTGTTCAAGCAACCAACGTACGGCACGACCGGTTTCGTGGGCCGCACCCCAATTGATTCCGGCGCCCTTGGCCGCCTTTTTGGCCAAAGCTTGAGCTTCATTGAGGGACAGATTCACCGACCGTACACCCATTGATCGCTGACACTGGACACCTGATTCAAATAAGGCCCATTACGATACATGCAGATCCGCACCCATCGGTCTGAGCGCGGATCAAAACGTGCCGCGCCAAAAAACGATAGCTTGCAGCGCAACAAATCAATCGGCATCAGGCCATCGCCGGTGGTGTTGTCATAAATCTCGCCATAGGG
>JAAXJV010000227.1 GCA_012269655.1 Pseudomonadales bacterium | reverse complement strand
GTGTTTTATGCCTCCGAAGCACTGGATGACGGGCGGATGGAAGACGTCTTCGTTTATCAATCGGGGCCCTTGGATACCGTTTTTAAAGCCGAATTCGCCTTCCAACAACAGGATCTTGATTCTGGACAGCGTTTCTTGGTTCTGCAGCAAGGTCAGCGTTGGCGAGGCGACGTCGAGCGTTTGGACTGGGAGCGTTTGGACTTTAGAGAGTACATGGTCCGTCTAGAGTTGCCGAATTTACGGCAGGGCCCCCTTAAGGTTGAAGCCCTGCAAACTCAAGACCTACTGGCCGGTGGTAATCGGGAACAAGCGCAACTGCATTGGCGGGTCGCGCTGGCCTTGATGGTGCCCGTCGGCGCGTTGTTGGCGATGGCCATGGGACCGGTCGCACCCCGCAGTGGTCGTTGGACTAAATTTTTACCCGGGGTACTGCTGTTCATTGTGTATTTTGGACTGGTTAATTTTGTACACAGCCAGATGATCGATGGAAAATTACCGATGCTGACCGGAATTTGGCCCGTGCACCTGTTTATGTTCTGTGTGGCCCAGGGGCTGAGTTGGCAAAATCGCCGTCGAGGTCTGGCATGAAGCTCGCTTGGTATTTTCAAACCCGAGTTGCGGGCGCCACCATGATTGCCATGGTCATTCTGCTGGGCCTGACTTTTACCTTTGAAGTCATCGACGAAGTCGGCAACGCTGGCCGTGATTACGGTTTTAAAGAGGCGATTGTTTATTCATTGTTCAATGTGCCCGAGGCCCTCGTCCGTGATCTTCCGTTAATGGGGCTTATTGGTGCCTTGATGGGTCTGGGCAGTTTGGCCAGTTCCAGCGAGCTGATTGCAGCCCGCGCTGCCGGCTGGTCATTGAGTCGGATTGTCTTTTTAAGCTGCACTCCGGGTTTTGTTTTGGGGCTGGTCGGATTGGCGTTATCACAGGCGGTGGTGCCCTTTACCAGCGTGACCGCGGAAAACTACAAATCGATTAAACAAGGGCGCGGCGAGCTGAACCAATCGGTGCGTGGTCTGTGGCATCGCTTGCCGTCAGGTTACGTGAACCTAGGCAGTGTGAATTCCCGGGGCGAGGCCTCGAACATCCGTTGGTTTGAGTTCGATGCATCCCAGCGTCTGCAAGCCGCAGCTGGGGCTAAGCTGGGTCAAATCCGTCCTGGTGATTGGCAATTGCGTGACATACGCGGCATTCAGGTCGGCGAGCAACAAATCTCTAGTGATCGATCGGATCAGCGTAGCTTAGGGGTCGAGATTGGTGCGGCCGAGTTGTCGCTATCCAGGGTCGATCCGCAATTTTTACCGCCGCTGTCGCTGTGGCGACTGGTAGACCAATTGCAGGCCGACGGATTGGATACGCGCCGTCCGGCATTGTACCTGTATCAGGCGTTGTTTCTACCGTTCTCGGTGGTGTGTTTGGTGCTGGCAGCCGTCGGATTCATTCTTGGACCGTTGCGATCTTCACCGATTGGAACCCGCTTGTTTATGGGCATCATTGTCGGTTTAGGCTTTAAGTTGGTGCAAGACATCACCGGTCCAATCGCGCTGGTCTACAATACGCACCCCTTGTTGTCAGTGGGTTTGCCAGCTCTGCTGGCACTGATCCTTGCGGTGGCGATGTTCCGCCGAGCTCACTGACTTTTGACTTTAGCCACCGCCACTAACCGGGTGCCGCTGAATCGATCCCACCAGGTGCGGCGATCGGGTTGGCCAATCGCGCTGAGTTGAGCGGCCAAGCCTGCCACTAGTAAAGATCCGCCCAACACGGCATTGCCGACCGACAATAAGATCAGGCCCAAATAAAACCCACCTACAAACAAAGTAACCCACGCAAAGCGCGCGGTGGCCTGTTTCCAGGTCATCAGGCGTCCGTCCTGGCTTTCGAGTCTTAGATGCCAAGCCTGCATGCCCAGCGTTCGGCCTGTTTTAGTCCATAGGTGGCCAAAAAATAACCACGCGACAAACAGCAAAGCTGCCTGCATTAGGTTGGCTTGCGTCTCACCAAAAATAAACTGAATCAGGTTCGAGACGATCAACCAAACAGCGAGCAAGATAAACAGGTCATAAAAGCCGGCGACTAAGCGGCCAAACCAAGGGGCGGGGCCCAGCGTGGGGCGTAAGGGATCGATTGGGCTGGTCATTTAGGGTCCTCAAGAATCCGGCGCAGTGTAGCCAGTGTATAAGGCCAAATAAAGCAAAGCCCAGCAGGGCTGGGCTTTGGCAAGGTCGACTCAAGTCTGGCCGTCAACTGGGCGGTCGGGGCAGTCGATGCGGACTCCTGGAGCGCATCCAGAGGAAAAGGGAGAACGGGGTCTGAAATACCCCAGTCAGTGGTCCATGGAAGATCGCGTTTCGTTGAAGGGCTTTCATATGGGCCTCTCCTGCATCTATCCCCGGATTGGGTATCTTGAAGTTAGCACAGAAAGTGTTACCTGTGTGTTACTTCTTTGGAATACTGCGTTTAGGTACTAAATACGCGGGAAATTGTATATTCAGGCTTGTCACTGATCGCAGGCTTGGGTAGTATCCGCGGCCATTGCCAGAGTGGTGAAATTGGTAGACACGACGGATTCAAAATCCGTTGCCCTTAAAAGCGTGCCGGTTCGAGTCCGGCCTCTGGTACCAAACACAAAAGAAGCCCGCGAAAGCGGGCTTTTTTGTGCGTGAAGATCTTGCCCGGACGAGAACCGGCGTTGCCGGTCCAGGCCTACAGGATGTAGGTCAATCGCGAAGGGCATGGATGCCCGAGAGCGATTTCAGGCCGCTGATTGGATGCCCAATTCCTGCAATGTTTCCATTAATCGATTTAGATTAATGGGTTTGGGTAATACGCCGGTGGCGCCTAGGTCTTGAATTCTATCCGTTTCCTCGCCCAAAACGGCCGCTGTCAGAGCGATGATCGGCGTCGTTTTGTCTAGTTCCCGAAGTGCACGGGTTAGGCCGAAGCCGTCCAACTCGGGCATCATGATGTCGGTTAAGACGAGGTCGAATTGGCCGCGCTCAAACTTTCCTAATGCGACCTTTCCATCTTCAGCTACTTCGACCTGAGCGCCTGCGCGTCCCAATGTTTGATGGGTCAAGGTGCGGATCAATAAATCATCCTCTGCTAACAGGACTCGTAAGCCGGTCAAGTCAGCCCGGGTTGTAGCGCGCGATTCAGCTTGTTGGGCACGTTCAACCGGGAAGGTTAAGGTAAATTTCGCACCGCCAAGCGAGCTTGCTGAGTCAGCCAATTCACCCTGCATCCGCTCAGCCATTTCTTTGGCCACGAACAAACCAATGCCTGAACCGTCGCTCGAGTTGTTTCCTTTTATGAAGGGTTCGTACACCGTTTCGATCATGTGCGAGGGCAAGCCGACTCCATCATCCTCAATTGTTAAAGTAGCTTCATTGTGTTTTGAATCTATGGCGAGGTTCACCCGAATCTGTGTACCTTTGGAATGCACAATCGCGTTTTTCACAAGATTGGTGACCGATTGGCGTAGTAGCTGCTCATAAACCTGATGGTGGTCGTCATTCAAATTGGACTCGTAAGTCAGCGACACCCCTTGTTGATGAGCCAGTGGCGACAGTGGGCGAATCGCGCGCTCAATGATGTCTTTGGGGCTTTTCGACACAGGCTTGTACTCGGCTGCCCGATCAGGCGCAATCACCACACGCAGGTCCTCGAGCACTGTCAGTAAACCTTCGGATACATCATGAATTTGATCCAGTAATAAATCTTTGGGTGAGGCTGTGTCTTTGGCAAGCATGCTGATGGCCGCTGCGGGCGTTCTTAATTCATGGCCCAAAATGGCAAACATGGATCGTTGGCGTTCAAGAAGGGTTTCAAGCTCGCGTTTGCGATTAATTTGCTCGGTGACATCAATCGCTTGGCCGTACATCAATCGCTCACCGTTTTGTATCGCAACTTTGCCGTACAGTTTGACCCAGACCGTTTCGCCCGTGTCGTCCCGTGTAAGAGGCCGCTCGATAAAAAAGCTGTCGCTCTCCGAAAGATTTGCTGTCTTGGTTTTCAGCTCGTTGGTTACGGACTGATAGTGACTCAATGGAATACTTTCGTGTAACTGTTCGACGGGATACCAATGTCCCGCTTGCCAGCCCATACCTTGCCAGCGAGCTAAGACGGCATCGGGTTGGATCAGTTTTCGCTTTAGATCCAGGACCCACTTGTATCCGTAGTCGTGCTCCTGGCAAATGGCGTCGCGGGCCAGTTCTGCTTCTAAGTTGCCGATCAATGCCTCTTTTTCGTCCAGCATTGTCATCATGATGTGACTGTTTTCTAACAGCCTTTCACGGTTATCGACCGACTCGCTGATGTCGCGCAGAATGCCATACATGATTTGCGCTTTACCCTGATCATCACGCTCTAGAACCAAGGCGCGGCTATTGAAATGTCGTACTGCTCCAGTCTGGCGGAGAGAGTAGGGAAACTGATTGTTGAACTCCTCGATGTCACCGTTCAGAAGTTGGTGATATTCATCAAAGATTTTCGACCTGGCTGGGGCTTCGGCCACCTGATATCGGTAGTTTCCAGCAATTGGGCAGGTGAGCTCGATCGAATGTCGGTCGGCTGTGTCGTCTAACTCAAAGGCCTCAACCATTCGCTTGCTGCAACGGAAGACACCGGGGTCTTCTTTGTAATCAATGATCCACCACAGGGTGTCCGAGAAACCCAGGGTCTTTTTAAACAGTTCGATGTATTTCTGAACTTCTGGTCGTGGAGCCTTCAACATGAAACCTAGTAAATGCGAGTTTATGAGCAGGTAATCACGATGCGTGTTGCATGTCATTGGACCTGCTTGTTGACGAGGTACTAGATAAAATTCCGATCCATTCAAGTTCCCCGCCGGCCAGGTTCTGTGGAACCAGTTGCCCCTGCGCATTGTGTGTTGACCAAACCAGACATGCCCGGTTGCGCCCTTGTTGTTTGCTCAAATACAAAGCGCGATCGGCCCAGATCAGAATGTCCTCCAAGTCTCTTGAATCCGTCACATCAATCGGGCAACCGCCTAAGGACGCTGTAACCCTGAGTGGTCCCTCATCGGTGGTAAAGGGTGTTTGTCGGATCGCGTTTAGTAGACGCTCCACCACTTTGTGCGCGGATTCCGCCGGAATGTTGTTAATCAAGACTAGAAACTCTTCGCCGCCCCAGCGAATTGCCGTGCTATCGGTTCGCAATGTGTTTGTCAGCCGTTGGCCCATTTCTTTGAGGACTTGATCACCGACTTGGTGGCCATAGGTGTCGTTGATCTGTTTGAAGTGATCGATGTCGATGAGCACAGCCAGCGTCGTCATGTCGACGTCAGGCACTGGGACGGGGCTCAGGTGACGCTGGCAATACACCCGGTTGTAGAGACCGGTCAGTGCATCGGTCTGGCTGGCTTGGGTGATTTCTTGGTTGCGTTGACGCAATGCATCCTCAAGTTTGGTTTCGATTTTGGCTAGGCGGTTGTATTCGACGACCAACTCGCTGATCTCGTCCCGACCTTTTTCGTCGATTGTGATTCGCTCACGCTTGATCACGGCTCGCCGGATGGCTTGATTGAGTCGCGACAATCGACGACTGACCAAAATTTGAAAGCCGATTGAGGCCGCAATCAGAGCGACTACAAAGGCGGCTGCTTGGCTGATCATGCTATTACGCAATTGAGCATTGACGAGCGCCTGCCAATTGTCTTCGGTCAGCGCGACTCTCAAAAACGTCTCTGGGCCCAATGCGAGGTCAATCGAATCATCAAATACGGCGTTTCGGCACCCAAGTCCCTGCGGATATCGAGCCACCAGCTGGCCGCTAGCTTGGTACTCAGCGCATACAACACTGGGTTCATGACCCAACGGCGCCAGTAAGTCCTGAGCCAGTTGCGGCTGGTTGGCCGCATCATGGCGATTCATTGAGGTGGCGATTTTTCCGGCCAGGGATCCGACGCGTTGAGCCAAATCCTGAGTCTCGATCTCCGAGGCGAAATCGCGCTCGACCCATAGCCCGATGCTTGCCATCAGGGCAAAGCACGGGACCAGAACGCCCAGGAACTTGGGGAAGAGTTTCAAGGGCTAGTTGACCTTGGCCACCAAGCCCCGTTCCATCAGGGCTTTCAGCGGTGCTCGGTTAGCCACTTCGGTCCGTATGACTTTGTAGCGTGCGCCCGATTTGGCCATGTAGAAGTCCACATTGTGGGACTGACCTGATTCATCGCGCAGCTCTGAGCAGAGCACAAATAACTCACCCTGGCTCATCTTCAAAATCATCGGATGACCGGCGGCAGGAAATAAGGTTTGTTGCGCACCCGTAGCTAGGTCGATATGCGGATAAACACCGTTTATCATGACGCCTTGTATGTGACGCTCCATGTCCGCTTGTAGTTGTAGCTTGGTGTTCAGTGATACGTCAGCCAGTGCGCTGCCGGTCCAGATCAGTAGGGCTGCCAGCCAAATCCGTCGCATGGTTATCTCCATAAAATGATTTCCCCAAAGGGTAGTAAAGGCGAATGCGAAGACAAGATTTCTACTTCGACTTACCGGACAATTTAATAGCACCTGCGCCACTCGAAAATCGCAGCGATAGCCGCTTGTTGGCACTGACCAATCAAGGCATTGAGCATCGTCAGTTCACGGATTTACTGGGCTATTTAAAACCGGGCGATCTGTTGGTGATGAATAACACCCGTGTCTTACCCGCGCGCATTTTTGCCACCAAGCAAACCGGCGGTCGGGCTGAAGTCATGCTCGAGCGTCGTCTGGCTGACGGTCGTTGGCGTGCCTTTGTGAAGTCTTCTAAAACCCCCAAGCCGGGCGCGATCCTAAATGTGGCGGAGGATCTGCAGATCGAGCTGCTGGATCGCGATGGCGATCTGTTTGTACTGCGGCTTTTGGGCGACGACCCCATGAAGGCTCTGCACGAACACGGCCACATGCCACTGCCGCCTTACATCAAACGCGAGGACAACGAAGACGATCGCGAGCGCTACCAGACGGTGTTTGCCAAACAAGAGGGCGCGGTCGCGGCACCAACCGCCGGCTTGCACTTTACGCCCGAGTTATTGCAACACATTCGGGATAAAGGCGTGCAAACCGCCGAGGTCACCTTACACGTCGCGGCAGGTACCTTTTTACCCATGCGCAGTGACGATCTGACCGAGCACCAGATGCACAGTGAGTGGTGTCAGGTGCCCGAGCTGACGGCTCAGGCCATTCGCGATACGCGCACCCGTGGCGGGCGAGTGGTGGCGGTGGGTACGACGGTGGTTCGGACGCTCGAGACCATGTTCCAGCAAATCGGGCAGGTTGCCGCATTCGAAGGCGACACCGAGATCTTTATCTATCCGGGTTTTCAGTTTGGCGTCATCGACGCCATGGTGACCAATTTTCACCTGCCCGAGTCGACCCTGATTATGTTGGTCAGCGCGTTTGCCGGAAAAGATCGCGTGCTGGCGGCCTATGCCGAGGCCGTACGCGAGGAATATCGGTTTTTTAGTTACGGCGATGCGATGTTTTTAGAGCGTCATGACGGCTAATTCGCTATGATTTGCGCCCCCAAAATGGAGCAGTGTTAATGGCCCGTGCCGATTGCAGCATGCAGTTTGAATTGTTGACCACTGATGGCTTGGCCCGTCGCGGTCGCTTGACCTTCCCGCGAGGCGTGGTGGACACCCCGGCCTTTATGCCGGTCGGCACCTACGGCACGGTTAAGGGCCTGACACCCGAGCAAGTGGCCAGCACCGGTGCGCAGATTGTATTGGGCAACACCTTTCACCTAATGCTACGCCCTGGACCCGAGGTGATGCGCGAGCACGGCGGCCTGCACGGGTTTATGAATTGGGACAAGCCGATTCTGACCGATTCCGGTGGTTTTCAGGTGTTCAGCCTGGGTGCAATGCGCAAGATCACCGAAGCCGGCGTTAAGTTCCAAAACCCCGTCGACGGCAGTTACGTTTTCTTGGATCCCGAAACCAGCATGGAAATGCAAAACGCGCTGGGCAGTGACATCGTCATGATTTTTGACGAATGCACGCCGTACCCCGCAACGCACACCGAAGCGCGTG
>JAAXJV010000076.1:7157-8127 GCA_012269655.1 Pseudomonadales bacterium | reverse complement strand
GGTTATTCGATAAGTCATTTAGGCCTTTGATCCTAACGGGTGCTTGACCTGGCAGTTTTGCGACCAACTCCACTTCACCGCCCATCGCCTCGACGTGTGCACGCAACGTCGAAACCAACATATCCGGACGCTTCTCCACCTTTGAAATGGTGCCCTGTTGGGTTCTCAGCGAAACGGCTAATTCTTTTTGTGTCAGATTCATTGTCTGGCGCAGTTCCCGTAGGCTCATCACTTCTGCAATGAGCTGCTGGCTGCGCTCTGACACCTTTTCGCGGCGCTTCGCTGGTAAGCCTTTAATGACTTCTTGTAATGAGCGGCCCATGACTTTTTCTCCTAACCGATCTGTTCCAAGTGTTTTTTATAGCGCTGGTCGGCTATGTGCACTAAGCCTTTATAAAAACGAATCTGATTCACACCAGATTTGTTGCCGGCTACCAAAACAATCGCTTTTCTCGTCGGATCGAAAGCAAATCCGATCCTCCAAACACCCCCATCAAAACCGAATCGCAATTCCTTCATGTTGGCAAACTTTGAACCTTTCAAAGTATCTACATGTGGACGCCCTAAATCTGGACCCCAGCGCTCTAAAACCCTGAGACGGGCCAGCAATTCATCTTGAAGTAACTCTGGCATGTCTTCGAACTCGGGCTCAAATTCATCATGAAACTTAACCGTCCAATTCAAATTATGCACTCAAGGCAATATTCATTCAAGTGAATTAATTCAAGCAAGATCGCTTCCCTCGATTTGAAAACACCCAAGAATATTTGGTGAAAATCTTATTGAGGACCGGGACAGTCCGACAGACCCGTCAGATTTATCCGAACAACGCCCTGAGTGCTTCAGCCGCCTGTCCCGATTCCACGGGATTAACGACTTCGCCTGATAATTGCTCGAACCCACCGAAATACTTCAGTTTGTTTGGGGCTCGGAGTGCCGGCTGAATCACGGCATGCAATTGCCACTGATC
>JAAXJV010000076.1:0-7147 GCA_012269655.1 Pseudomonadales bacterium | reverse complement strand
CTTTTGGAGCCGAATACCAAAGCAAGTTGAGGGGTGTGGTTCGACCAAAAAACGAATCCAATGCCCGATAACTGCGGCTCAATAAATCAGCGACGTCATTTAGGTCGTCATCAGTCAGATCGCTCAAGCTCGCCATCGAGTGATCTGGCGTCATCCAAATCTCGTAGGGGAGTCGCGCGCAATAGGGAACGGCTGCCCGCCATTGCCCACTTCGCCCGAGTGCCCCACCCTGATCCAGCATGGCGTGGACATCACCGGGCTGGCTTTGCATGACGCGGCGAGCGTTGGCGGTGACATGGCCGGTGGCATACAACTGACCATGGGGATGGGGGTTCGAGACCCCAACTTCGGCACCGCGGTTTTCGAACACCAAGACCTGCTGAATGCTGTCGATCGCCATGGCCCGGGCATGCTCATCGCGCATCAAACGGACAGCGTCACGCATTTGATCGGCATCTAGGCTCGCCAGTGTATGGTGATGGCCCGGATGCCAGACCAAGACACGGCACAGACCCAGCGCAGGAGAATCACTACCTGCGTCACCCGGGGCATCCAACGCCAGTGAGGGAAAGTCATTATCAAAGGCATAGGGGCCTTGATAGTCCGGATTTTGGCCGCCGGCCGCGCGCTCGACCCGCGGGCACAGATAACAGCTAGGATCGTGCTCAGGGGTGTCGACTGTCAGACCTTCAACGACCGCCCCACTCCAAGGCCTGGCGCCGGTATTGGCACTGACAATCACCCATTCTTGGCGCAAGGGGTGCCAGCGCTTCTCCCAGGTACTCATAAAATTCGCGCGCCGGCACTCGGGGTACAAGGAATCCACTGAGTGTCCCCATAGGCCTGGGCCACCTGTTGCTGAACCGACGGGACGCTTTCCCGCTCGATCAGCGCAATTACACAGCCACCAAAACCGCCACCGGTCATGCGAGCCCCGTAACAACCGCGACTGCCTGACAAAGCCGCCTGTAAACGATCCATGGCATCGCCCGCCACCTCATAATCCCGAGACAGGCTGCGATGGGATTCATTCATCAAGGCGCCCCAACGCACCAAATCCCCCTGCTCTGCAGCTTCGCAGGTTTCAATTACCCGCGCTTGTTCCGATTGGATATGGCGCAGGCGGGCATCCAAAGGGGCAGGCAGATCCGGCGTCATGGCAAACCAATCGTTGCCGCCAGCCAGACGTTCAATCTCGGCACATTCAGCTACTCGCTGGTTGTAAACACCGCCTGCCAATTTGCGGGGGGCTTTGGAATCCACTGCCCATAATTCGGCGCTGCCGAGTTCAAACCGAACCGATTCGTGGCGCAGGTGCTCACAGTCCAAACGCAAGGCATGACCTGCCTCGCCAAGCGCGCTGGCGTATTGGTCCATGATCCCGCAATTCAGACCGATGTGTTCGACCTCGACCTGCCTGGCTTCAATGGCCACTTCGAGCGGACTGGCTTGGTGACCCTGGAAAGCATTGCGGGCAGTGATCAAAGCCACGAGAAGCGAAGCCGAGGAGCTTAATCCACTGCCCTGGGGCAAGTTGCTATCCACTGTCACGCTGACCGCGCGATCTAGAGGCGCCAAGGCACCAGCCAGATAATCAAACCATTGTCCTGAGGCGGCCGGCGGTGTTCCGATCGGCCAGCGTGCCTCGCCGTGGGAGCTGCTGAAGGCTTCGTGTTGACCGCCCTCGATAGGTGAAAGCTCAACCATCGTGCCCTGAGGAAGCGCCAGCGGCAACACCAGCCCGCCCAGGTAATCGATGTGATCACCCATGGTGTTCACTCGGCCGGGGGCGAATACGCGCAAAGTCATACTCGACGCCCTTCGATTAGCACGGCCTGGCCTACCAATAAACTCGGAACCGGCAGGCCCTGCGCGGCGATCCACTCGCCGCTGATCGGGCCCATATCGTCGACCGCGGGCCCTTCAACCCGAGCGCGAGCCCAGCGACTGTCGTCTGAGTCCATGACGGTCGAACAGGTGAACAAGCCTGACAGAGGCATTCGAATGGGTGCGGCCACCGCATCCGGCGCCGAATCGCACTGCACGACCCATAACGCAAAGCGCGAGCCGTCCTGTGAGATTTTGGCGTGAATCATCCGAGGGCTCTGATCTTGGATCTCGCTGCGTGCCGTGGCTAACCATTCTCGATTAGCGTGCCACCAATCCGCGCCAGCCTTTAGCGTTGCAATATCATCGGGATGCTGACTGATGTCGTATTCGTAACCGTAACTGCCCTGCAACGCGACGATGACGCGGGTCTTGAGTGCCGTCATCCGGCTCGTCGTGTGCGCCAAATCCGGGCCCACATGACTGCCGACGACTTCGGGGGGCAGGAATCTAAACCAACCGGCATGGGTACGCGCCCGATCCAATGGATCGTTGTTATCACTGCCCCACACTCGGTAGCAGTGGCGCAAGATGCCATAATCCGTGCGTCCCCCACCGGAGGCGCAGGATTCAATCTCGAGGGTCGGATGTGCGGCGCGCAACCGGGCCATCAGCTCATACACCCCCTGAACCGCATCACGGGTATAGGCCTGATGCGCCAGACGATTGTGGTCCCACTTGAAGTAGCGGATGGGGTGCTCGCTTAGCAATCGGTTTAGATGATCGAACAAATAGTCGACGACCTCGGCGCGGCCCAAATCCAATTGAAGCTGTTGCCGGCCCGTGACTGGCTCGTACCCAGGCGCCGCCAATATCCAATCTGGATGCGCCCGATACAGATCGCTATCCGGATTCACCATTTCAGGCTCGACCCATAGACCAAACTCCAGGCCCGCCTCGTCGAGTGCCCTAACCAAAGGCTTGAAGCCTTCGGGCCAAGCCTCGGGCGAGATCGTCCAGTCGCCCAATCCACGAGTATCGTCACGGCGGGACCCAAACCAACCGTCATCCAGCACAAAACGATCGGCGCCCGCCTGACGCCCGGCATCGATCAGGCGCTGCAGCCCTGTCATGTTGTGATCGAAATACACCGCTTCCCAACTGTTCAGGTGCACGCCGCGGGGCTGATTCTGAGGTAACCAAGATTGGCGGGCCGCCTGATGCAAACGTAACCGTGCCTCGGATTCATCCGCGCCAACGGCGACCAGAGCAATCGGACTTTGATAGTCGGATGTCGCCAGCGGCTGATGCAGGTTTTCGCCTATCGAAAAATGACGCGAGCCGTTGGGTAGGACATCGCAGTGCCAGCGGAAATCGCCGGACCAGGCCAAGGCGACAATCACGACTTTGTCAGGGAAATAGAGGTAAACCCCGGGGTAGCCTTCGGCAGACGAGCGTCCGGTGCGGCTCTGCTGATGCAGTCCTGCCTCGGTCAACGGCTGACAGACCCATTGGCCCTCACGGGTCCAGGCCCCGCGCAGAAATCCGACTCGCTCACAATGCGCCAGTGGCAATGTCAGCGACGCTAGATATTGCAGGTCACACTGCCCAGAGACGCTCGAGTGGACTTGAAACACGCCGTCTGCCATCGGCATCCAGTGCTGCTGATACTCAATTCCAGCCACCGCATCCTGATAACGAATGCACTCGTCGACTTGAACTTTGCCACGGGGATGCAAACCGACCGCTTGAATGCCCGGCGTGCCCATCCAACCGTCGTTGGCATCGGGCAGTGCACTCGGCCAGCTGGGCTGGTCAATTCGAGCGTGAGAGATGGCTGGGCGATACTCAGGCACGGCGCTTTCCGGCAAGGCTTCGCCCAGATGCAGCAGGTGTCCGGCATCGTCGAAAACCGCCTGCACACTGCCTGCGGTGTAGCGCTGAGTCATCCCTTGGTCGCTCCCAGGGTCAACCCTGCGATGAAATGCTTTTGCATCGCAAAGAACATAAATACCGGCGGCAATGCAGCGATGATCGAGCCCGCGCTGACTAGGTGCCAACGCGCGACCCATTGACCGTTTAGGGCTTTCAATCCGCCCGTCACGGGCATGTCCGCCTCGGACTGAATCAATACCGTGGCCCAGAAAAAGTCGTTCCAGATAAAGGTAAAGATCAACACACACAGCGCCGCGATTGCAGGCCGCATGAGCGGCAATACGATACGCGAGAAAATGGTCCACTCGGCGGCGCCATCAATCCGGGCCGCCTCAATCAAATCGTAGGGCAGCGCTTTGATGAAGTTACGCATGAACAGGGTGCAAAACCCGGCTTGGAAGGCGACGTGGAATAAAACCAGGCCCCACATGCTATTGAACAGTCCCAACTGAATCGTCAGGTCACGAACCGGCACCATCAAAATCTGGAAGGGCACAAAGTTGCCGGCGATGAACATAAAGAACACAAACAGGTTCAGCTTGAATCGATACACCGCTAGGGCATAGCCGGTCAGGCAGGCAATCCCCACCGCGCCAAGCATGGTCGGCACCGTGATCTTGATCGAGTTGATCATGTAGGGGCCGACTTCGGAATTAAAAATCACCTCGGCGAAGTTTTCGTACCACAGAATATCGCTGGGCATGCCCCAGTAATTACCGGCGTTAATGTCCCCCGCGGGGCGCAGGGCCGTGAGCATGACGGCGAACAGCGGTAACAACCAGATAATGAGCGCGACCGGCAGCGCGACACGGTAAAGGTTCTGCGCCAGCCACGAGCGCTTTTGAATCGGTTCAGGAAACATTAGCTGCGCTGCTCGTCACGGTACATTTTGTAGAGGAAGCCTGCGATGTAGACCATCATGATCAGGAACAAGACGGTCGCAATCGCACTGCCGTATCCCATGCGATAGCCGTACTCAGACAGCGCGTTCTCGTACATGTAATACGCCAATACCTGCGACTGCTGGTACGGCCCGCCCTGAGTCATGATCGCAATTAAATCGAATGAACGCAGCGCTCCAATCACCGTCACCACGACCGCGATAAAGGTGGCCGGACGCAATTGCGGCAGGACCACATGCCACAGCATGCTCCAGCCACGGGCACCGTCGATCTTGCCGGCCTCGACCACGTCCGGGCTAACGCTGTTCAAGCCGGTCAAATACAAAATCATGCAGTACGCCGTTTGCGGCCACAGGCCGGCGGCGATGATGCCGTAGGTCACCAAATCTTCATCGGCCAGAATGCTGACGGGATCCATGCCAAACCAGCCGATCACAATGTTTAGCAGGCCGTTGTTGGGATCGTAGAACCAGGCAAACACCAGGCCCACGACAACTTGGCTGATCACAAAGGGAAAGAAGAACAGACTTTTAACGAGCCGGATGCCCGTCACGGTCTGGTTCAGAAACAGCGCAACAAACAAGCCAAAGGGCACGGCCAGCATGTACAGCACCAGCCAAATCACGTTGTTTTTCAGAGCCACCACAAAGGTGGGGTCGTACCACAGCTCGATGTAGTTCTCCCAGCCGATAAAGGTCGGCGGCGAGAGTCCATCCCATTGGTAAAAGCTCAAACGTAAGCTTTGACCAATAGGCCAGATCACATAGACCAGAAACATCACAATGCCCGGCGCCATGAATAGCCAGGGGGTCAGTGCGCGTTTTTGTTGAGTGGTTAGCATCATAGATAAAGTTGGGGGCCCGAAGGCCCCCGCCTGTCTTACTTGTATACGCGGTCTACAACACGATCCAGGTTCTTCAGGATCTGTTCACGACGCTCGGGCTTAACCATGTACTCCTGGAAGCCGTCCATACCTGCCTTGGCCATTGCAGCCGGGGCATCACGGTCATAGAACTGAGCCAGTGCGTAAGCACCTGACAGCATGTCGAAACCAGCCTTCAGGAACTTGTCGTCACCGACCTGTGCCTGTGAGCTGGGCGGCAGCTGACCCAAGATCTTGTTCATTTCGGTCTGCACTTCAGGTGAAGCGATATGAGCGATGAACAACTTAGCGTCCGCTACGTTCTTAGCGCCCGAAGGAATGAAGAATGCGTCAGCCGGCGCGTCTTCAGCCATGGGTACACCAGGCGTGATTTCGGGGAACTGGAAGAAGCCCAACTGATCTTCAGTCAAACCGGCTTCTTTGAAGGGGGCTACGGCAAAGTTACCGATCAGGTACATGGCTGCGTCGCCCTGTACCATGGGCGCCATGCCTTCCTGCCAGTTGTAAGTCGCGTGGTTTTCGATGAAGTAGCCGTTTGATACCAGCTCATCCCAGCGATCGAATGTCGCCTGGACGCGAGGATCGGTGTACTTCACCTTGCCTGCGGTTAGGTCCATGTGGAACTCGTAACCATTCTGACGCAGGTTCAGATAGTCAAACCAGCCGCCGGTGGTCCACTTGAACTTAGAACCGATGGTGAAAGGCGTGATGCCGTTAGACTTCAGCTTGGCACTGGCTGCTAACAGCTGGTCCCAAGTTTCGGGTACGTCAACGCCGACTTTGTCGAACAAGTCCTTACGGTAATAGATACCCCACTGGTAGTAGCTGTAAGGCACCATCCACTGCTTACCGTCACGAGTCATGGTTGCTTCAACGCTAGACATTTCTTTGTCTAGGCCTTCAGCCGCCCACAGATCCGAAATGTCGGTGAACAAACCGGCGTCAACGAACGGCGCCATACGGTTACCCGGGTACCAGGTCGCCACGTCAGGCGCGTCGGCAGTCAGGAAGTTACGAATACGAGTTTTGTAACCTTCACGGTCGAAGTTGTTCCATTCGACATTAATATCGGGATACTTCGCTTTAAACGTATCTACCGCATAGGTGAAAGCTTCTTTGGGAGCTGGGTTCTGGTCGTCGGTATTAATTACCAAGGTCCGGGCTTGAGCGCCGGTGACCATCAGCGCGGCCGTGGCCAGCGCGATCAGGTTTTTCTTCATTGTGGCTTACCTCTTTATATTTATTAGCCAATCGGCTCCAGCACTATGCCGTGATGTCGAAACTGTCCACTTCCGAAAAAGCACGCTATGATTTCGAAAAAATAACAAAGCTGTACTCGAGGGACCGCGCATGCGCATGACTGACCCGGATCCGGGATTCAATATTCAGCAGCACCAGCCACATTGCATGGACACCCCACACACGCATCCGCATCTGGAAGTGAATCTGATTCGTGGCGCACGGATGCGCTACGACACGCCCGCCGGCGAAGTCTGGATCGAGCCCAACACCATCACCTTGTTCTGGGCCCAATTCGAGCATCAATCCACTCAAGTCGATGGTCAGGGTGAGATCATCAATTTAAATTTACCGCTAGAAC
>JAAXJV010000188.1 GCA_012269655.1 Pseudomonadales bacterium | reverse complement strand
GGCTCTAGCGCATCGTACATTGCTTGAATTCCGCGCTGTGCCACGTCGACGCTGTGTCGAATGCACAGAATCTCCTCGGCAGATTTCACTAGCTTTGCGGCTTCCACAATAACTTCGGCATCAACCACCGTGCGTCCCGCTTCCTGCAGCCCAAAGCTCAATTGCGGACCAAATCGATCCACCGCGATTCGCTCACCCTTTGGGACGAGGTCGCACAGATCCTGAACGAGGTAGGCATAGTGCTGGGTCAGATCCAGACCGCCGTCAAAAGGCGTCACAAAGCGCGAACGACGATAATCGCCAACATTGTGATATTTGCGCCCCGCCGTGCCGTAGAAAATGGCAGGCCCCTGTGCTGGGACGTACAAATAGATGGTAGGGATGTGAGCCTGAAACAGCGCGTATTCGTTACTGTCGGCGGCATAACGCATGCTTACTGGGCTGTTAAGAATACAGCCTGCGACGTTGCGTTCTTGCATCGCCTGTTGCAGTCGTCCATAACGGTAGTTGCATAAGTCAAAACGTTGCTGGTCGGTGAGCATGGGTTTTGTCCAACTTTTGTTATTTATTTTGGCGGCAGGATCGGTCGGAACCGTCTCTGGAACAAGACAGAAAAACTGGGCTCAGCTATCGAAAGGTTCGATTAGACCGAGAAGTTATTAAAGTCCCGCTGAAATGCTTGAAACTTATGCTCAGCGACGTCCAGATGCTCACTTAAAATCCAGGCGTACAAACTTCGGTAATCAATATCGAACTTTAGGTTATCGCCATCCAATCGATCTAAATCGGGCAAGCGACCAATATGTCCACCCTGTAGCCCGCCACCAATCATTAAGTGCGACGCGGCACTGCCATGATCGGTGCCCCTAGCGCCGTTTTCGCGCACTCGCCGGCCAAACTCAGAATACGTCATCACTACAACATCGTTTAACCGGCCCATTCTGGCGAGTGATTGATAAGTGTCGCCCAACGCTCGGTCCAAATCCCGCAATAGATTACGGTGGATGTTGTTTTGCTCGACATGGGTGTCATAGCCGGTTTGGGTGACTTTATAAACCGGCAGATCAATCCCTGCGTCAATCAGTCGGAGTACATCAGCCAATTGATTGCCAAGTGCCCCCCCCCCGATGCTGAAGCTTCGTGCTTGGGCCAACTTGTCGCCGATTTTTTCGACGCGAGTGTGTGTCTCTTTCCGTTGTTGCCGCATTTTGGCCAGTAAACCACTGCCTCCGGTTTCGGCTTTGTCCGCGCTTCGGACCAAGCGCAAGATGGTATTAAAGTTTCCGGTCACAAATTGCCCGCCACCTCCGTGGAAGATATTGCCTGTGCCGCCTAAATAGGCCCCGGCACCGTCCCTTCCGTTGGCCGCCATCTTGAGCGCATCGTCGACCATCCAACCGGTTCGACCCTGACTGTTTCCGTCACCGCCTCGCTCCCAAATCTCGATGCTGCGGAAATGACTATGGTTCTGCTTGGGGTAACCCACGTTATGGAAAATTTTTAGCTGACCATCCTGATAGAGACGAGCCAGATTGCTCATCTCACCGTTCAAAGCAAAGTGCGGGTCTATGTCAATGCGCTGATCCGGCCGCAATCCAATACGTGGGCGTAGACGGAAGTAACGATCATTGCCCACTGGCGCCACCATATTCAGCGCGTCGTTCGCGCCAGACAGCTCCACCAACACCACCGTTTTCCCAGCGGTTTGCGCGGCCAAAGCACTGGGCATTTTTAGCAAGGCCGATGCGGCACAACTGGCCAGCAGAAAATCACGTCGTTGCATATTATCCCCTCACTTCAATTGATAGCCATCGGAAGCGAGCCGGGCCACCATCGCTGAGTGATCATTGGCTGCTCCTAAATGCAGATCCGGCAAGCCGGGCAACAAATAGTCGTCCCAGCTCAATCCCCGTTGACCCAAGGCTTCAGTTAACGCACCCGAGCCCTGCCAGTCATCGGGAATACCGACCAATCTAGAGTTGTAATTCAGTACTTCGTGATTGCACCAGTCCTGAATTTCAGGAGCTCGACGGTTCAGAATTCGAATACTGGGCTGCCCGTTATCCAAGGTCTCTTTGTCTACTGCTTTGCGGTACGCGTCGAATACCTTTTCCCACGCCTTGCCATCCTTGCCCTGTCCGCGTCGCATTTGGCCTTTATTCAGCACGCCTTCATCGAAATAATGCGACAACTCAGCCAGCCGGCGAATCAACAACCGTTCGGTTGAATCCAACCGTCCGTAACCATCATCATTTCTTCGAACCCATGGCCATTCTGTGTAGAAACGCTTTTGTCCCTCTCGATTGACCCGTGATTGGTTGTAGGTGGATACACATTCAGGTGAGCAATCGTTCGACACCATCTGTATTTGCCGTTCACCTCGGTCTTTACGAATCCAGTGTTTGAATCGAATCGCATCCCAGTATCTATCGCCCAAGCGCACGCCACGTAAGACGAACTCTATGCCGCCGCGACCGCGGGTTTCTAAATCGCGGGCGGCCCATTCGATCATGGCTAAGTCGACGATCAGTTGTTCCGGATGACGCTCGTCTAACCAGGCCTGTCGCTGACGCTGTTCTTGGGTAGGTTTACGGGTCAAATCGTCTGTATGTTCGCTGAGCTGTGGTATGGGAGTGTGATGCTGGTACTCGAAAAAGGTTTTCATACCGGCCAACCGACGTTCGAGTTGGCCACCATCAAACCAATTTAAACCACCTGGCCAGCCTGCCACGTTAGGGGGTTCAATCCACTCCATCCCCATTCGAGTACTGTTAATCGGGAAATTCTTTAAATCGAGCTCACCCAGACCCAAGTGCTGTGTCGTTCTAGCTGCCCCAAGCAATAGCTCTGCCGGTGACTTAACCAAGGCATAACGGTTTTCATTGGCCCAAAATTCTGGCAACTCCAAGGTCGCTCGAAGAAGCGATGCAATTTCGAAATCCGAAGTTTTGTAATGCCAAGCCATATGGGCCAGCGCAGACTCGTTGGGCGCTTCCAACGAAACATAATGGCGATAGAACTTTTCGGAGATAAACGGCGCGTGTGCTGGGTGTGACAACACTAAAGAGACGGCCTCATCCAAGGTGCTGATCGACTGTCCCAGAACACTTTGTGGCTGACGGGTTCCCGCTCCCCGACGGTACTCGTAATGTTGAGTAATGGGATTAATGCCATGCCCTGCAAATACCCGAGCTAGATTCTTTAGATCCTGCTCGGTGTATTGCCCCACGCCGAGCGTGAATAGCTCTAAATACTCCCGGCCTAAGTTTTCATTTACGTTTTGAATGTAGTTGAGGTCGTTCGTGAGGTATCGAATCAACGCGGGGCTTCGTAGCATCGCATTCAACAGATCCCGCATGTTCCCATTCGCGTTTTCGCGCATCGCCTGATAGTGCTGCCACCACCCATGATCGGATTGATACAACTGATACCCTGTTGCGAAGTGATCAATCCAAAAAAACAGCATCTGCTCGTGCTGCGGAATGTCACTCTCGAGCGCGTCAGCCGCCCATAGGCTCTGCAGATTCATCACATTGCGTGTCACCGACTGGATCGCACAGGAATGAGAGCCTTTTCGCATCGGATCCAGTAAGTGATTTAACGAAACCTGCTGTGTCCAAGGCGGCGTTCGATACTGAGCCGGCTGCTCAAATTCCTGGATGATAAGGTCAATCGCATTCTGACGCGTCATGCCGACATAGCGCTGGGTCCGTTCTAGCGGTGTGCCCAAACCGATTCGGCGTTCTAAATGCGACGCCTCGTCCCAATCAATAACCTTTTCAAGATGGGATAGGTCTATCGGCTGGTAATGCATGTCGGGCGTTTGAGGAAGTGTCTTGCACCCAACCAAAAACACAGCAAATAAAGTACTGAAACCAATCTTCATGCGGAATCCAATTTAATTATCGTTTTGACTATAGACCCTTATCGAACACGGTGCAGATTCCATCCGACCAATCACGGGCCTGCTCGGCATTTTCAATAGCCCATTGTCTGAATGGATCATGAATTACCGGCCAGAAGTCCGTATCCTCTCGTACTTATTTGACCGGAAGAAGAATAATGAAATTTCTACCCCCTCCGCTGTTGGCCATTTTGTGTGGGTTTATGGCCTGGGGACTGTCCTCCAGCGTCCCCACCTTGATCTTCGAAGCACCGTCGCAGAGTGCATTTACTGCAGGTTTTGCTGTCTTAGGCTTAGTTATTGACGTGCTCGCCATCATCGCATTTTGGCAGGCCAAAACTACGTTAAGCCCCTTTCACCCAGAAAATGCCCGTGCCCTCGTCACCGGTGGTATCTATCAATACTCGCGTAATCCCATGTACTTGGGATTGCTGTGCTATTTAATTGCCTGGACCTATCACCTGGCCCACCCGTTTGCTGCGTTCGGCCCGGTGGCCTTTGTCATGCTGATGAATACGGGACAAATCAAACGGGAAGAAGCCGCTTTGCTGGCACACTTTGGCGATGACTACCGCGAGTATCTAGGGCGCGTGCGACGCTGGATTTAAGACAGTGAACCAATGAATAGTAGGATGCTCTAACCGATTACACACGCATTGAATCCTCCGACGAAGGACACCTATAATGTTATAACATAACATAGGAGTAGGTAATGAAATCAGTATGGCTGTTAGCACTGACGCTTAGCGCCGGGTCTGTGTGGGCGAACCACCATTCCGATGGCGAGCACGAGCACGAGCACGAAAAGTCGGCCGATCACGCACATCATGACGAACACGGGCATGACGATCACGACAGCCATGACCACAGCGGTGGTATCCACCAACATGGTGTGAGTCGACTCGAAGCCGCATTCAACGGCTCGGTGTTTCAAGCTCAACTAACCGCGCCCATGGTGGATTGGGTTGGATTTGAGCAAATCCCTAACAACGATGAACAACGTGCGACCCTATCCGATGTAAAGGCGTTACTTCAGCAGGGCGGCATCGCACTAATCGGAGGCGACTGCGAATTGGAGAGCGTCACTTTCCAAGGTTTTGATTTGAACAAGATGAAGGACAGCGACCACCTGGACTTGTCCGCTCTCAGTACGTGGGACTGCCAATCCCCGCAAGAAGTCACTGGATTGGGCGTCACTGCATTTGAGCATTTCCCCGGCATGCTCAGCGTTGAAGCCGCTGTAATTACGGCCACCGGCCAAATCGCAGGCCAATTAAATGCTGACCAGCCTACCCTGGAGATGGCAAACTGATCGTATGCTGATCTGCTCGAATCTGACGTCCTTACGCGTTGATATCTCGTTTCCCACCATCGAGGTCACAGAGGGTCAACGCATCCTTATTTCAGGGGCATCAGGTTCGGGCAAATCCACCCTGCTTAATCTGATGGCCGGGCTGGATACAAACTACAACGGTCAGGTCCAATTATTGGATCTAGATTGGAACGCGCTGACCGCGGCTCAGCGCCAGCAACTTCGTGCCGACCATATCGGCATTATTTTTCAAAGCCTGAACCTAATCCCCTACTTAGACCTAATCGATAACGTGGAACTGCCCGCTAGATTTAGTGCAATACGACGCAAGGCGGCAGACCGATCGGCCACCGAACTGTTGGATCGTCTTGGGCTGCCTGCGAGGATCCATCGCCGAAAACCCGACCAATTAAGCCTAGGGCAGCGCCAACGGGTTGCCGCCGCCCGGGCATTGTATGGCGCACCAAAGCTGATACTGGCCGACGAGCCCACTTCGGCACTGGACTCACACAATGCACAGCGCTTCATCGATTTGCTGACGGAGTCTATGAATCTAGACAACCAATCATTGGTCATGGTGACGCATGATTTGAGTTTGGCCACCGGCTTCGATCGTCACATTCACCTGGATGTCGGCCATGCTTAACGCGCTCTGGCAATCCGCTCGCTACCGAGCAAGCAGCCTAATTTGGGTGGTTTTGTCCTTGGCGCTCGCATTAGGACTCGTGATGCTGGTCGAGCGTTTACGTGACGGTGTTCGAGATGGCTTTAGTCAAAGTGTTGCGAACATTGATCTGGTCGTCGGTGCGCCAGCTGGTGATGTTCAATTATTGCTTCACAGCGTGTTCCAACTGGGCGCGCCAACGCAATCGATACCGCTCGCCCGTCTGGAACAAGCACTCACTCAACCTAGCGTTGAATGGTGGGTTCCGATCGCGCTAGGGGACAATTATCGTGGCCATGCAGTGGTGGCCACGCAGGCCAACTATTTTGAACATTTGACACCCAATGGATTCAGCCAGGGTCAAGCGTTCGAGAAGTCAGGCCAGTTGGTGTTGGGTGCTCGAGTTGCGACAAAACTGGATTACTCGCTTGGACAATCCATGCGAGTGGCGCATGGTCAGGCACAGGCGTTGGGTGATCAACATGACCAGCTAACCTTTGAGTTGGTCGGCATTTTAAAACCCACAGGAGGCCCGATCGACAACGCGGTGTTGATTGATATCGCAGATTTTCAAACGCTCCACATCGATCCTCTTCGCCCCACACCGCCGGCGGCTGCCAATGCCGCATTGGTCGGCGTCACCGCGCCCTTTGCCTTATTCCAACTGCAACGGCAACTAACCGCCGAGCCAGATTTGACTGCGACGCTACCTGGCGTCGCACTGAGCCGGCTGTGGAGCGTGTTTGGTGGCGCAGAACGTGCGCTGGAGCTTTTGAGCCTGGCCCTACTGGTCTGCGCGGGTTTAACTCTACTGGCTCAAACCATGAGTCAGGTCGAGCGCCGAACCCGAGAGATGGCGCTGTATCACGCGATGGGCGCTCCACTGCGCTATAGCTTAGGCTTACCCATAGTGGAAAGCGCCTCAATCGGTTTAGTGAGTTGGGCGGTGGCTTGGTGCCTACTCCAAGTCGCCTCGACTCTAATTTCAGAATGGCTACAGCAATCCCAAGGGATTTTATTGCCGCAGACCGGCGTGACTGAGTTTGAAGGCGCTTTATTGGTCTGCAGTGTAGTCGCACCTGTGTTGCTTTCCGTTTTGCCGCATTGGCTGGCCTGGCGTCGTAGCCAACTCAACTCACTGGAGCGCCTATGAAATCGATTCTGTTCGCGTGCCTGACATGGCTGGCCACTGCCCCCGCCTACGCTTTTCTGGAGGGATTCTTTGATCCTGTACCCGATGAGGTGCCCTTAACGGATCAGCGCCTGAAGGCATCGCAGGATGGATGGGACAGTTTAATCCCTGAGGATGCCTATAACTTTGTCCCCGATGAACCCACCATCGAGCTGATCACCAGTGACGAATTTCAGGCACAACTCAGACAGGCTGAATCGGCCATAAACCGCACCCTGTCGGGCAGCATGATCGAGTTAGGCGGTTTCATGGTGCCGCTGGAGATGGAAGGCGACCAAGTTACGCAGTTCTTATTGGTCCCCGAGCCAGGCCAATGCGTTCACCTACCCGCACCGCCAGTCAATCAAACGGTATTAGTTGATGCCACGGCTTCGCCGGTTGAATTTCGCTCGTTGTATGATCCCATTTGGGTACAAGGGCCCGTGGAGGTCTTTCAAGAAGACGTAGAAATCGCCCAGACGGGTTACCGGATCATGGCGCCACGAATCAGCAATTTATTGATCGAGGGGTACAATCCGTCAGACGTACCCCGCCATGAAGGGGACTAGTTCAGGCGCTGCAAAAGGGGCTTACAGGATCGCTCGTAGCCGGCCCAGCGAGCTTTACGAATGACGTCTTGTGCGTCGGTCCATAACTCGACCGTACAGGGCTTAATATTGTCCGCTTGGCGCCAGCCATAGCGGGTTAATTCCCCGTCTGGCTCTACCACGGCAGGCTCACCCAAACGCTGAGAATAACTTTGAAGCGGCTGCCCCAAAGCCGAATCCAACTGAACATCCAACTGATCTAATACAGGCGTCTTAACGGCGCAACCGGCCAATACAACGGCAAAACATACTGTCGCGAATCGCATAGGAAGATTCCCTTTACCTCGTCTACTCTATCGCTATAACTTAAACGAAAAATGCGGTACCCGATATGACACCCCACGAATTAATTCACGCCTACTACGACGCTTTCAACCGACAGGATATGCCTCAATTTCTCAGCTACCTATCCGAAACCGTCGTGCATGACATTAACCAAGGACATCGCGAAGACGGCAAGCTCGCGTTCAGTGCATTTATGGATCGGATGAATGC
>JAAXJV010000010.1:2780-8175 GCA_012269655.1 Pseudomonadales bacterium | reverse complement strand
ATCGTATTGCGCTGGTTACCAGTCCCGATAGCGCCGCCGCCGCAGACGTTCTTCGAGTACTTCGACTGCGCTGGCCATTGGCACAAGTCCGCGTCTTTCCCAGTGGGGTTCAAGGCGACACCGCGCCCCAACAACTGATCCGCGCACTGGACAGCATGGATGCCGAGGGTGGTATGGATGTGTGCCTGTTAGTTCGGGGCGGTGGCTCGTTAACAGATTTGATGGCATTTAACGACGAAGCCCTGTGTCGCCGTTTGGTGCAAGCACATTGTCCGGTGATTTCCGGCATCGGACACGAAACCGACACCGCGCTAGTAGATTGGGTCAGCGACCTGTATGCCTCGACCCCGTCGAATGCGGCTGAGCTGGCCACACCCGATTGCCAAGAAGTCAATGCCCAACTGAGTCAGCTGACGCGTCAGTTTGTTCAGGCCATGCGCATGCGCCTTGAACACCCTTCGCAACGTTGGGCACAACTGAATGCACGACTCACCGATCCCCGCGGGCTCTTTGCCAAGAAACGGGATCAGGTCGTACGGGCGGAAAAAGATCTGGTTCGCCAACATCGTTGGTTGCTCCAGCAAAAACGGCTTCGCTGTGCACACACGCAACAAGCCCTGATTGCTCAGGATCCCAAATTGGCGCTACAAAAAGCCCAGGGCCAACTGGCCAGTTTGACCGGGCGGTTGAATCAAAATCCTATGCGCGGCCAGTGGCAACGCCAATCGCACCAGCTTGAGCAGGTCGTCGGCCGGCTCAAACAAGCCCAGCAAACATTGCTGCAGAAACAATCCCAGCGAATTGCACAAGTGAGCGCCAGCTTACGGGCCTGGGATCCCTAGAAAGTGTTGTCAAGGGGCTATTCTTATGTTTAGTACGATCAGGGGCGCGTTCTAACCTCTGGTGCACAATTGACGCCAGATCAGTCGATTTCTTTGAGGATGCAAGACCATGAAACCTTGGACGTTGGCGCTCGGATTACTCGCCTACAGCCTAAGTAGCCAAAGCCAACCGCTCGAAGGGCTTTACCCCGGCGGCATTGCCTTGGTCACGCTTCCAAAAGGCGCCCAATCTGCCGAGTTCAAAGGGTATCCCGTGTGGGTTGAAAACAACCAGGCTCGGGTCGGGATTCCGCTCAGTGAAACCGCAGGCCACAGTGGCATCACCACAGATAACGGGCAATGGATTGGATTTACCATCAGCGACCGGCAATACCCCGAGCAGCATATTCAACTGCGCAACACCCAGCAGGTCACACCCAACCAGCGCAATTTGACTCGCATCCGTGGGGAATCTGCCGAACAGCAAGCCTGGTATCGGCGATTCAGCCAGTGGCAACCCGAACTGCCCATGGTGTTTCCCGTCAAAGGTCGTGTGAGCGGCGAATTTGGTCGCCGGCGGGTGTTTAACGGGCAGCCTAGGCGACCGCATTCTGGCATCGATATCGCAGCGCCCACTGGAACACCCGTGCTGGCCCCCTCTAGCGGCCAAGTCATCGGTATTGGTGATTATTTCTTTAACGGCAAGACCTTATTTATTGACCACGGCCAGGGTCTGATCACCATGTTTTGCCACCTCTCTGCGATCGACGTTTCTGTCGGCGATTGGGTCGATCAGGGCAGCTCTGTTGCGAAGGTAGGCAGTACAGGCCGATCCACTGGGCCTCACCTGCATTGGACATTAAGCTTGAATGATGCCCGAATTGAGCCACACTTACTGTTACCTCAGCTATCGGATTTGCCTCGCAAAAAATAGCCCACATGCAGCCTACTCAGCCAGCCAACCGCTCACTTGAACAGCCCACTCGACTGGGAAGTTTGATGGTCAGCCCGCTGCCCGTGTTGCCTGCCCATACGTCACTGGTTGAAGCGATCAAGGTACTTGAACGCACCGAGGACGGTGTGGTGGCATGCCTCTCACCGGGACAACCGGCAAAGGTACTCACGCGGGCTCACTGCAGCGAATTGCTAATGGCTTCGTTACAAGGGTTTCCCATCGCACAAACCTTGGTGGACGCCGCGAGAAGCGTAGACATCGAGCTGGATAAAGCGTTGGCGGCAAGACAAGCACTCGAGCAAATTAACCAGGACATGGACAGTCTAATTGGGGTGTATCAAGGGCCCAAATTAGTCGGTTTTATCGGCCGAGAGCAATGGTCTTATCTGGTACTGGAGCCCGAAACACCCCCCTCGGAACCGGATCCCTTTGAAGATCCTGAAAGCCTACTCGATCCGCTGACGGGCCTTCCTGATCACCGCGCTTATCGACTGCACCTTGAAATGCGTAGCTTCGAGCACTGCGAGCTGAATATTCCTGCGGTGTTAGCCCTGATTGAAATAGATTGGCTCGAGGGCTTGGTGCTGCAGCACAGCCCAGAGCAGGAGCAAGCGTGCATTCGAAACATCACCGCCACCTTGCAAAAGCAATTGCGTGAGCAAGACACCTTGTTTGCCCTAGAACCCGGTAAATGGGCTCTGCTCATGAGCGGTGTGTCACCTGCCGTTGGCAGAGGCATTTCACAGCGTCTGGTCGAATCCGTTTGGACCAGCAATCTTCCTAATCATGGCAGCCCACTGGCTCGAGCCAGTATCAGCATCGGTCTAGCGCCCCCCGCCAATGATGCTGACAGTACCGAGAGCGATGCGGACGAAGCGCTCGAGCAATCCATCATGGGTGGCGGCAACCAAGTCAGACTGATCGGAGAACGCCTGGTTTAAAGCTCGCGCTCACGAAGCTCTAGCTCGATTTGCGCTCCCCACTCTAGCGGCCCTAGCCGGACCCCGATACCCAGTAAGCGAACGGGCGACGGATTTCTTGCATAGGCTTCCGCCAAATAGTGCCGGCCACTGTTAGCTAGGTCGATCAGTAAGGGACCCTCGGCGGTGGTTTGACTGAAATCAGCAAACTTGACCTTTACAAATACGCCTCGTACCCGATCCGCATGCGTCTGCATTCGCTCTTCTAACTTGACCAGTAAACTGGGTAGCTGGGCTTGGCAATGTGCTAGATCGGGCAAGTCATCGCCATAGGTGTTCTCGACGCTGACACTTTTGCGGGTCCGCTGCGACTTGACCGCACGTTGATCCACACCACGAGCCAAATGATAGAGCCGCTCACCCATGGCGCCGAACCCCTTGACCCATTCTCGCCGGCTGAGCCTCAACAAATCTTGCCCGTGTTGGAATCCATCGGCGGCTAACTTTTCCGCCAACTTTGGCCCCACTCCGGGAAATTTTCTGACCGGCAATTGACCCACGAAATCCTGGATCTGATCTGGCGTCAAAACCGTAAGGCCGTCAGGCTTTTCCCAATCACTGGCCACCTTGGCCAGAAATTTATTGACAGAAACGCCGGCAGATACGCGAATGCCGACCTCGTTAAACACCTCGGCTTTGATCGCTTGAGCCATCCGCGTAGCCGAGCCCTGATACCGTTCAGATTCAGAAACATCCAAATAGGCCTCGTCTAACGACAGGGGCTCAATGGTTTTGGTATAGCGTTGAAAGACCCGATGCATGCCTTCGCTGGCCTCACGATATTTCGCCATGTCTGGACGGAGAAAAGTTAAATCTGGACACAGCCGTAGGGCCTGCGCCGAGGGCATGGCACTGCGAACTCCATACCCGCGGGCTAAATAATTGGCCGTGGCAATCACCCCTCGGCCATCCGGTCGTCCGCCCACGACAACGGGCTTGCCGATTAACGTGGGATCATCACGCTCCTCGACCGAGGCATAGAAAGAATCCGCATCCACATGGATGATTTTTCTGAACGGGCGATTACCACCCAAGGCTTCTCCCGGTGAGGATTCAGTTACAGCCACATCAACAAGATAGCGAGGCAGGCGCCCAGCGTCAGGTGCGTCCTTAACTCAACAAAGCCCTCGGGCCAGCGAGATTCGAAGGCGTGTTTGTGGTCATACAACCACTGACCACCGAACCCGCCAAGCAGCAAGGCTTGCGCATAGGGAGGCGGCAAGATCAGCGCAGCCCAGCCGGCCAATGAAGGCAAAACACTCGCGATAAATCGACGTGAGCGATCGGCTTCTTCGAAGTTAGCCAGCAATGCCGTCCCCCACTGAATTCCCCCCAGAAAACTGAGAATAACGGCCCCATAAGCCAAGCCCAGACCGCGTGTGGGTAACCCGGCGAGGTGACCTAGGGCACTTACAAAAAACGGAATCAGACCGGCGTAGCCCAGCCAACGTACGGTGGTTAAATTCATACCTAAAAATCGAGTGTTTGCTGTGTTGAGGGGCCCGATTTTGCATATTTTGGACGGGTTTGTCGCATCTGACTGGCATGTTGCTTCAATATTCGTTGGGCCTCGGGCTTTAGATCTCGGCTATGGATAAAGGCGGTTAGCCGAGCCTTGGCATCGCGTGCCGCCTGAACTGGGTCGGCAATCGGTGCAACGTAATGCTTGCCTACCTGAGCGCCCATGCGCCGCTGCAATGCCTGGGGCGCGCGCCAAGGTTCATGAATCCAGTCATCGCTGTAACCCGCTAATTCGGGCACCCACTGGCGGATAAAACGGCCGTCCGGATCCTGGTCCCGACTCTGCTTGATCGGGTTATACATCCGATTAACGTTGATACCCGTAGTGCCGGACTGCATCTGAAATTGGCTGTAATGAATACCCGGCTCGTAATCTACAAAACGCTGCGCCAGGCGATGGGCAGGTGTCTGCCACGGCTGCCACAGATGATACGAACTGAGTGCCACCAACATGGCGCGCATCCGAAAATTGATCCAGCCGGTTGCTTTTAATGCCCGCATGCAGGCATCCACAAAGGGCCAACCGGTTTGGCCTTCAATCCAGCGTTCAATCACCTCGTCATCAGCCGGCTCGGAATGCAAATCCAGAAAATCTCGATGCAAGGCCTCAAATTCCATGCGCGGCTCGGATTCCAGTTTTTGAATGAAGTGACAGTGCCAATGCAATCGCTTGTCCAGGCTTCGATAACTCCGAGCCCAGACCGAGTCCGGTGCCTCGGTCGCCCTTAATCGCTGCAAGACGGCTCTGAGCGACAGGGTTCCGTAGGCTAAATGTGGAGATAACCGCGAGCAGGCCTGGGCACCGGATTCGGGCCTGGACATTTGCCGGGTGTATTCACGGCCTCGTTCCGTCAAAAATGAATCCAATAAGGCTTTACCTGGCTCACTCCCACCGGACTGAACCTCGCAGGGGGTCATATCCTGTGTCGCCCAATGACTCGGCAACTCGAATGGCCCAGGGCCCGGGCCCGTCAGGGCAGACACCTGGGACTGAGGCTCCGCCATCAAAGCCTCCCATTGACTGGCCCAACCTTGGCGTAATTCCAAACCACGGATAACCCCGTGCTGACGATACTCATAAAAAGGAACACCCAACGCACGCAATCGCCGATGCACCG
>JAAXJV010000010.1:0-2680 GCA_012269655.1 Pseudomonadales bacterium | reverse complement strand
TGCTGACGATACTCATAAAAAGGAACACCCAACGCACGCAATCGCCGATGCACCGACAGGTCCCGTTGATAGGTCCAACCGTTACCGGTTTCCATGTGAGCATAAACCTGCTGAATGGCGTGTCGTTCAATCAAGCTGGCCAAGACCTGTGTCGCTTCACCCTGGATGATCCAAAGAGGCTGGCCAAGTTGCTCTAACGAACGCGCAAGCGACACCAAAGAGTCACGCACAAATTGCCATTGGCGTTGACTGGCATCCGGCTGCTGCCAAAGCTCGGGCTCCAAAATGTAAAGCGGAATAATCGGGCCTCGCGTCGCGGCTTGAGCTAAGGGCTGGTGATCTTGGACCCTCAAATCCCGCTTAAACCAGACCAAGTTCAAGGCATGATCACCTTATTCCAACCGGAGGGATGCACGATCGGTGGCGGACTCAACCCCGCTGTCCAAGGCCAATGAATGTGTCGATCGTCGACTGTATCCAGGTCGGGCAACCAATGTCGGACGTATCCGCCCCGCTTGTCGTACCGCGTCGCCTGCAGCAACACATTAAACCAACGATCGTCTCGCGGATCCGCACCTACTCCGGCCACGTAGGCCCAGTTACCCCAGTTGCTGCCATGATCGTAGTCCAGCAGGTGATACTCAAAGAAATCGGCACCGAGGCGATAATCCAATCCGAGATCCTTGGCTAGAAAGCTGGCGACATTTTGTCGGCCACGATTACTCATAAAGCCCGACTGGGTCAGTTCTTTCATGTTGGCATCAATAAAGGGGACCCCAGTCTCTCCATTGCACCAGGCTTCAAACCAAGGTTGACGAGTTTGATATCGCTCGGGCGCTCGGTAGAGTTCAGCGCCCCAGTCTTGCACCCACCAGTGAAAATACTCTCGCCACAACAGCTCGAACTTAATCCAGTAAGTCGAGTCGTTCTTAATCACCTGCTGCTCAAACTCGCTGACCGCCTGCCAGATTCGGCGTGGACTTAAGCTTCCCTGCGCGAGGAACGGACTGAATTTGGTCGAGTAATCAGCCCCCAACATTCCGTTACGGGTTTCTTTATAGGTGCTAGGGCGTCGCGGATCGGACAGATATTGCGTCAAGTGTGACTGCGCCGCCTGCTCACCGCCAACGAATTCCATCACCGCGCTCGGCTCGCTTGGGACCTCTGGAATACTCGGGATCTGTCCGGGATCTAGACCTTCAGGTAGGGGCGCGAGTCGCTCAGGTTTTGCCAATGGCGCATCGGGTTTGAGCTTTTTCTGAACCTTGTTGCGAAACTTTGTAAAAGGCTCTGGCACCGCCTCAAAGGGTAACTGTTCTCGTCGAAATAGGCTGGTAACGTCGATACGTTCTGCATTCAGTGCCCGATCTTGTTTACGCTCGTCCAAACCGGACGCGGCCCCGACTCGAATGGCCTGTCCCGTTTGCTGAGCCAAGTCGGTCAAACATTCGACCCGATCGCCCACTCGAATCACCAAATCACTGCCCAGGCCACGCAATGCATCGCGAAGCTCCGCCACGGCTTGCAGTACAAAACGCTGGCGCCGGGGGCTCATGCGTTCAAAACGTTGCGTTTCACATACCCAAACCGGGATCGGATGACTGACACCCTCAAACAAAGGGTTGTCGTCCAATCGCAGGCAATCTCGTAAATCAATAATCATGAATGTCCTCGTCGGCAGCGTTCGCTGCAATAACGCACATTGTCCCAGTCCCGTTCCCACTTTTTTCGCCAACTAAATGGCAAGCCGCAGCGGGCGCAGTCTTTGGTCGGTAAGTTCTTTTTCGCCACCCCTCTTGGCATTACTTAAGCTCCAATGGCTGCAGCGCTTGGGTCGGCTCGTTATAAATCTGCGCCAACGTCAATTCAGCCTGCGCCATCAAAGCCTCTTTTTTCTCGGGTTTCATGCGCGCCCAAGTCCGATACATCATGGCCATGCGTGGATGTTTGGCGAATCGCTCGGTGTGGCGGTCAATAAAGTGCCAATACAAGGCATTCATTGGACATGCCTTCGGACCCACGTCAACTTTGGGGTTATAACGACAGTGATCGCAATAATCGCCCTGACGCTGAATGTACTTCCCGCTGGCCGCATAGGGTTTAGAACCCAAATATCCTCCGTCGGCATGGCTAACCATGCCCAGCACATTGGGCAACTCCACCCACTCGAAGGCGTCGGCATAGACAGCCAAATACCACTCGGCCAAGTGTTTAGGCGCCACCCCCAATAAAAGTGCCAAATTCCCGGTCACCATCAAACGTAAAATATGATGGCTCCAAGCTTCTTGGCGCGTCAGTCGAACTGCCTGGCGCACACAATTCATCTCGGTCTTGTCTTCATCCCAGTAAAAGTCGGGCAGCCCGCGCTGGGCATCTAGACCATTTTCCTCGGCATAACCCGGCATGCAGAGCCAATAAATGCCCCGGACATACTCACGCCACCCCAGGATCTGGCGGATGAAGCCTTCGACTGCATTAATCGGTGCACGCCCCGCTCGGTACTCCATTTCAGCACGGCGGCATAAGTCCAAAGGATTGAGCAGACCTAGATTTAGGTAAACGCTGATACAACTGTGAAACAGCCAATCATCATCCTGGCGCATGGCGTCTTGATAACGGCCAAAGTCGGCAAGCTGATGTTCAATAAAGTGCGCAAAGGCGGCCTCGGCCTGTTCCTGGG
>JAAXJV010000185.1:3629-8301 GCA_012269655.1 Pseudomonadales bacterium | reverse complement strand
GGGTTACGCACTGGACATGGAAGAGCGCAACCTTGGATTGCGGTGTGCTGCAGCCCCGGTCTTTGATGAATTTGGTGAGGCTCGAGTTGCCATTAGTTTGAGTGGTCCCGCCGCCCGTATGGGCGACGATAGAATTGATCAGCTCGGTCAAAAAGTCGCGCGCAAGGCCTATCAAGCAACCCTTGCATTGGGTGGGGTTTGGCCAGATAACTGGGTAAAACCAGAATAAGGAAAATCCCATGCAGGTATGGGTTATTGGCGGTACACAGGGCATCGGTGCCGCCTGGGTGCAGCATTTGCGTGATCAAGGCCATACGGTCTGGACGGGGGCACGAACCCCAGAGTCTTCTCAATCACTCGCGATTGATTTGTCTGATCCGGATAGCATTCAGTCTGCTGTGGCGGATGTCCTGAGAGCCTTGCCTGAATTGCAGATGGTAATTAACACCGCCGGGGTGTTGCACTGGGAATCGGGCCAGCCAGAAAAATCTCTTCGCCAATTGCAATCGGATTCGGCGCTTTACAGTTATCAAGTCAATGCATTGGGTCCCGCGCTCTTAGCCCAGCAATTGTGGGATTGCATGCGCAAAACCAAAGGCTTCCGTTTTGCATCGCTTTCCGCCCGGGTTGGTAGTATTTCAGACAATCGATTGGGCGGTTGGCACAGCTATCGCGCGAGTAAGGCTGCCCAAAATATGTTGCTGAAAAATGTAGCGCTCGAGTTGAAGCGGGTCAATCCCACTGCGGTCGTGGCGTTACTGCATCCCGGTACAGTAGATACCCAGTTATCAAAGCCATTCCAGTCGCGCGTGCCGAGTGACAAACTGTTTGATGTCACCCGAGCCGCACAACAATTGAATCAGGTACTGATGGAGTTTGCGCCTGAAGACAGTGGTGTGCTGCGGGATTGGGCTGGTCAGGATATACCGTTTTGAAACCTTGGTGGGTCTATGTGTTGGAATGTCGCTCGGGTCGTTTGTATACCGGGGTAGCGGTTGATCCGGCCGCTAGACTCGCGCAGCATCAAACTGGTAAGGGTGCACGCTTCACCCGTGCAGATCCGCCACAGCGATGCCTGGTCACCAAAGCCTTTGAGGATAGATCGGCGGCGCTAAAAGAAGAATATCGGATCAAGCAGTTAGCTCGATCCGATAAGTTGCAACTGATTGCGGCCTGGCAGCGCGAGGGCTGCCAGGGAATTGAGATTAATTAATCTCGGGGTTTGCTTTGATCTTGTGAATTGATAGGTCAGCGCCGTTGAACTCTTCTTCTTCGTTCAGACGCAAGCCCACCAGGCTGCGAATCACGCCGTAAACAATCAGTCCACCGACAAAGGCAATGCTGATGCCGACCAGTGTTCCTACGATCTGAGACATTAAGCTAACGCCACCGAGTCCGCCGAGTGAGCTCAGCCCAAAGATACCCGCCGCGATGCCGCCCCAAACGCCACAGACGCCGTGCAATGCCCAGACGCCCAATACGTCATCTAACTTCTTCTGACGTTGGCACCAGCTGAATACGAAGACAAAAATAGCACCAGCTACCAGACCGACCACCAATGAACCCATGGGGTGCATAACGTCCGAGCCTGCGCACACAGCCACCAAACCGGCCAAGGGGCCGTTGTGAATAAAGCCTGGGTCGTTACGGCCGATCACCAGTGCCGCCAAGGTACCGCCCACCATGGCCATCAGGCTGTTTACGGCAACCAAACCGCTGATGCCTTCAACCGCTTGCGCGCTCATGACGTTAAAACCGAACCATCCCACGATCAGGATCCATGCACCCAACGCCAGGAAAGGGATGCTAGATGGAGCGAAACTGATGATGCGTCCGTCACGGATCCGTCCATTACGTGAGCCCAGCAGCAATACAGCGGCCAACGCCAACCAACCACCGACACCGTGCACCACAATAGAGCCCGCAAAGTCATGGAAACTCGCGCCAAAGCTTGATTCCAGCCAGCCTTGGAAGCCAAAGTTGCCATTCCAAATCATGCCTTCGAACAAGGGATAAATCAGGGCAACGATGGTTACGTTGGCCATCATCATGGGCCAGAATGCAGCACGTTCTGCAATACCACCACTGATGATCGCGGGGATCGCGGCCGCAAAGGTCAGCAGGAAGAAGAACTTGGTGAGCTCATAACCACTGTTGGCAACCAAGGTATCGGCACCGCCAAAGAAGTTGCTACCGTACGCAATGCTGTAACCCACCGCGAAATAGGCCACCGCCGAAGCACCAAAGTCGGTCAAGATTTTCACCAGTGCATTGACTTGGTTCTTGTGACGAACGGTACCTACTTCTAAAAAGGCGAAGCCGGCATGCATGAACAGCACCAAAATGGCGCCCATAAGAATGAAAAAGGTGTCTGCGCTGGTGGCGATGATGCCGACGCGCTCAGACAGCGAAGCTAGGTTTGTTTCCATAATGCCGTTTCCCTGCACTAAATTAATGCAATCCATGGTCTGCTCAGATCTAAACCGCACCTAATTGGTGCGATACAGCCCGAGCGCGACCTAGATTGACGCTTTCGGCGGTTAGATAGCGAGAAGCATGCCAATTTTGTGAAGCAATTGGATTGCATCCTGTGCTCTGTGTCTCCACTTCTTAGTCATAACCAAAGTTAGGTGGTGTGATGGAATATCTCTCGCGGCTTCCGTTGTTTATTCGGGTCGCTAAGTTGGGCAGCTTTGCTTCGGTCGCTCGCGAAATGGACATGACGCCATCGGCGGTCAGTAAACAGATCCAACGGCTAGAAAGTGAGTTGGGTGTGCGGCTTTTTCAGCGAACAACTCGCAAGCTGGCGCTGACAGACGACGGGCAACGCTTTTTCGAGAAATCCGCAGAGCTGATTGAAGGGTTACAACTGGCCACGGATGAGGTGCGCGATCGCCGCAATTCCATCGCTGGGCGATTGAAAATCTCGGTTCCCATTGCACTATTGGAAGCGGGTCTCGCGGACGCGTTGGCTTCGTTTGCAAGCGACAATCCGGATTTAGAGCTGGACGTCGAGGGCAATGAACGTATGGTCGACATGCTTGATGAGGGCATCGACGTGGCTATTCGGGTAGGGGAGTTAGATGATAGTTCGCTTGTGGCCCGAAATCTTGCCCCGGCCCCGATGTGGATGGTGGCCTCGCCTAAGTTCGTCGAGACCTTTGGCTTGCCCCAATCGCCATCGGATTATGCCGAAGCGCCGATGGCCAGTTACTCGGGGCATGGTAAAAATCTGTTTCAGTTCTCAAAAGACGACCAATGGGTTGAACAGCAATTTCATGGCCGTCTCAAAGGGAATCACGGTGCGTTCTTAAAACAGCTTGCGCAGGCCGACCTGGGTTTTTGTATGGCGCCGCAATTTTTAGTCGAAACGGAAGTTGCTAGCGGTCAACTTGTGCGCCTGTTGGCAGACTGGACAGTTGAGCCCCAGCGTAATATCTGGGCGGTTTATCCTCACAGACAGCACTTGCCTTCTCGGGTTAGGGCTCTGATCGACCATTTGGTGGATTGGTTTCAGGGGTAGCGGCTTACCCCTAATGGTTGTGGGGTAGTTGGCAGTGAATGGACGTTTAGCGGGCAAGCGGATTCTGGTCCTTAGCTCATATCATTCTGATATTTCTGTGTATTGGTCGGCTCGGTTGGGCGAGCTATTTCCCGAGGCGAACCTGAGACTGGTGACTCTGCCGCCTCAAAACTTTACTTGGCGAGTGCGAGGTTCGGCACTTCGATTCATCCATCAAGAAGCCGCCGCGCTGAACGATTCTTACGATTTGCTATTGGCTACCTCTCATTGTGAGCTGGCAACCTTGCGAGGCTTGTGTCCTGGGCTGGCGTTAATCCCGGCCGTGGTGTGTTTCTTGGACAATCCTTTCGCCTTGGCCGAGGGCCATCGCGCGTCCGGTGGGACGGATGCGCAAATGAATGCACTGTATGCCGCTGAATGTGCCGACCAATGCTGGTTTAACAGTCGTCATAATCTGACCAGCTTCATGTCTGGCGTGGCGGCACTTCTGGATAAACAACCCGATGAAGCTCCGCCGGGCGTGGTTGCGTCACTTTTATCCAAGAGTGTCGTGTTGCCGATTCCACTGTCCGAAGATGTATTTGGCGAGGCGTCAGGCCCACAGGGCGATTCCGAGCTTCGCATTTTGTGGAATCACCGATGGGGGTTTGATAAAGGTCCCGAGCGGTTGCTGGCATTCGCCAAAGCGATCAAACAATCCGATCTGCGCGCGAAGTTGGTGTTGGTGGGGCCCCGAAACGAGCAGATTCCAATGAGCATGGCCGAGTTGATCGAGAACCACGGCGATTTAATTGCCTTTAATCAGCCCGTCACAGATAGGAAGTTATACAAGGCCTGCCTAGCTCAAGCCGATGTAGTTTTATCGACTGCCCGGCAAGACTTTCAGGGAATTGATGTGATGGAAGCTGCGGCCATGGGGTGCATCCCACTATTGCCAGACCGGCTCAGTTATCCTGAATATTTCCCCGAGCTTGCGCGCTTTCACTCGATACCTGATGCCGATCAAGAAGCCAGCAATGCGGTAGCGTTATTGCGTCAGTGGATAGCCGAGGGCTTTCCGGCTTCACCCGATTTGCAGGGGCTCAAGGTCGAGCGTCTTGTTGAAAAATACCAAGATGCCCTAGACTCGATCTCATCATAGTTTGGTGA
>JAAXJV010000185.1:0-3619 GCA_012269655.1 Pseudomonadales bacterium | reverse complement strand
ATGTTACAGCCCTTCCATTTGGCAATTCCGGTAGACGATTTGGAGGCTGCCCGCGGCTTTTATGGTGACCTCTTTGGCTGTGAAGAGGGACGCAGCAGTGCTCACTGGATCGACTACAACTTTTTTGGTCATCAGCTCGTGGTCCATATGGCGCCAAAAGGTGAATTGGCGCATAACCCAGTGGATGGGAAATCAGTGCCGGTGCCACATTTTGGCGTGGTGCTTGCCTGGGACGACTGGCATGCATTGGCCGACAAGCTGACTAAGGCCGGTTGCGAGTTTGTGATTGAGCCCGGAATTCGATTTGAAGGCTTACCCGGAGAGCAGGCCACTTTCTTTTTGTTTGACCCGGCTCGAAACGCTCTGGAATTTAAAGCGTTTCGAGACATGGACCAGTTGTTCGCGACCTAGGCGTCCTGACGAACGAGGCTGTCTACCGCGGCCATGGCGCTGATGTTGACGAGGCCACGAACCGTCACGGCGCTGGTGGTGATGTGAACAGGCAAAGCCGCGCCTAACAACAGCGGTCCAACGGTCACGCCGCCGCCCAATACTTTGAGCAGGTTGCGGGCGATGTTGGCTGAATCCAGGTTTGGGAATACCAGCAGGTTAGCGGTGCCCTTCAACATCGATTCAGGCAAGATGTCTTCACGAATCTTTTCGTCCAAGGCGGCATCGGCATGCATCTCGCCTTCAATTTCTAAATCCGGTGCGGTCTCGCGGATCATCTGAAGTGCTTGGGCCATGCGTGTGGCGCTGTCGCGATTCGAGGAGCCAAAGTTTGAGTGGCTCAGAAGCGCTGCCTTGGGCGTGATGCCGAAAAGCTTCATCTCTTCGCAGGCGAGCAAGGCCGATTCGGTCACCTGTTCCGGAGTGGGTTCATGGGTCACGTGGGTATCAGTTAAGAAGAAGGTACCCTTGGGCAGCATGAGCACGGACAAAGCGGATAAATCGTCGACACCCTCGCGTTTGCCAATCACATCGCGAACCACATCAAGGTGTTTGGTGTAGCTACCAAAGCTGCCGCAGACCATGGCGTCGCCCATGCCAGCGCGCAACGCCATACAAGCGACCAAAGTGAAGTTGGCGCGGATACGCGCTTGAGCCGCTTTGGGCGTAACGCCGCGGCGCATCATGAGTTGATGATATTGCTGGCCCAATTGGGTCATTAACTCGTCGTCAAGATAATCAATGATTTCAAAGTCTTCACCTGCGGTCAGGTTCAGTCCCATGTCTTCGATTTTCTGTTCGATGACGTGAGGGCGACCCACCAAAATAGGCCAGGCCAGCCCCTCGGCTCGGACACGTTGAATGGCCTGCAATACCTTGCCGGATTCACCTTCTGAATAAATCAGACGCTGGTTGTGGGCCTTGGCTCGCTCGAACACAGGCTTCATCAAGATGCCCGAGCGGAAGACGAAGCGATTAAGCTTTTCGCGATAGGCGTCAAAGTCTTCGATCGGACGCGTGGCGACGCCGGATTCCATGGCGGCTTTGGCCACGGCAGTTGCGATTTCCACAATCAGGCGCGGATCGAAAGGTTTGGGAATCAAATTGTCCCGACCAAAGGTCAAGGACTGGTCCCCATAGGCGCTGGCGACTTCGGCACTCGGAGGTGCCATGGCTAAGTCAGCAATGGCATTGGCACAGGCCACTTTCATGGCTTCGTTGACAGTCGTCGCGCCGGCGTCCAGTGCCCCGCGGAACAAGAAGGGAAAACACAGTACATTGTTCACCTGATTCGGAAAATCCGAGCGGCCGGTGGCCATGATGGCATCGGGGCGGGCTTCTAATGCGACATTGGGCATGATTTCAGGGGTCGGATTGGCTAGCGCAAAGACGACCGGTGCATCCGCCATCGTTTTAAGCATGTCGCCGGTGACAATGCCCGGGGCACTACAACCGAGGAAGGCATCTTTTCCGACCATGGCTTCAGCCAAGGTCCGGGCATCGGTGTCCTGAGCATAGATGGCTTTGTAGGGGTCCATTAGTGTGGTTCGCCCTTCGTATACGACGCCTTCAACATCGCACACTGTGATGTTTTCGCGCTTCATGCCTAGCGAAACCAACATGTTCAAGCAGGCCAGTGCTGCGGCGCCCGCTCCAGCACAAACCAGTTTGACCTGATCGATCGGCTTGTTGGCAACCCGGAATGCATTTAGGAATGCGGCCGAAACAACGATTGCCGTGCCGTGTTGATCGTCATGGAATACCGGAATGTTCATCCGCTCGCGCAGGCGTTTCTCAATCTCAAAGCATTCCGGCGCTTTAATGTCCTCGAGGTTGATCCCGCCAAAAGTCGGCTCGAGCACGGCGACCGCGTTACAAAACTCATCGACGTCAGTCGTGTCGACTTCGATGTCAAAGCAATTAATGCCGGCAAACTTTTTGAATAGGACGGCTTTACCTTCCATCACGGGCTTAGAAGCCAGTGGGCCGATCGGACCGAGTCCCAGCACCGCGGTGCCGTTGGTGATCACGCCAACCAGATTGCCACGGCCGGTCATTTGGGCTGCGGCGGCCTCGTCTTCAACGATTGCCTCGCAGGCATGCGCCACACCCGGGCTGTAAGCCAGTGCCAGATCTCGTTGAGAGGTCATGGGTTTGGTGGCGGATATTTCTAATTTACCGGCGGGTTCTTGGCTGTGGTAGGCCAAGGCAGCTTGCTTGAATGAGTCAGACATTGAGCGACACTTAAGAGACAAAAAGATAGCGCAAGTGTACTCTTCATTTTTTTCAAAATCCTAGGGACGGGCGCGTGTTTAACCGAAAATTTGGTTTTATTGTGGGGCTGGCAATGGTGACCGGCGCGGTCTTCAGTATTTTTTTGCCAGAGGATCAAGAAAAAGTGGTTAAACGCCTGTTTAACGAAGTGAATTATCAATCCAATGAATTGCGCAGCGCCAGTGAACAGTTGTTGATCACTCGTAATCGTTTGGTGGCCGGCGAAGGAAGCCTGCAAGGGCAACCGGTTCTGCAAGCCGAGGCCGCACAGCTAGTAGAAGAGATCGATAAGATGGGTGCCCGGGTGGCCCCTTGGGTGGTCGAGTTTAGTCAGCCAGGCGAACGTGACCGAAAAGCTTTGTTGTTGGATTTGCGTGAACGCGCGCCAGCCTTGATCGACTCGGTTCAAACCCTTAACCGAAAGGGCCGCATCCTGCTAGGCGATCCGGGCGCCAGCTAGTAGAATTGCGATTTTCACTAGACGCTCACTATGACTCAACGCTACCGCTTTAGTTACGCCGACATTCATCACACCTTGGGCCTGGCTGCTCAAGAGGTCATCGAGTCGGGCCTGGAGTTTGATTACATCCTTGCGATCGGTGGCGGCGGTTTTATTCCAGCTCGGATTCTACGGACCTATTTAAATCGCCCGATCTTATCGGTTGCATTGGCGCGTTATCAGGATCAAGGTCAGGCCCTGGACGAACCCATTAAACTGCAATGGACTGAAGGCTTCGCCGAGGCCGTGAAAGGCAAGCGTTTACTCGTGGTCGATGAAGTGGACGATCAGCGAACCACCTTGGCTTGGACGTTGACGGAATTGGCCAAAGAAAATCCAGCGGCGATGTCGGTTTTGGTGTTGCACGACAAAAACAAACCCAAAAACGCAGAGTAC
>JAAXJV010000043.1 GCA_012269655.1 Pseudomonadales bacterium | reverse complement strand
TATCGAAATGGATCAAAATGATGTGGCCAGACAGAACTTGGATCATATCCTGCGCCAAACTGAACGAATGGGCTTGCTGTCCCGAACGCTGCTGACCTTTGCCCGGCGCCCGGGTGCAGAGATGCAATGGCTGGATTGGCATCAATGCTTGAACGAGGCTTTGATTCTGTTGAAACCTCGCATCGATCAAACTCAAGCCGTCGTTCAAGTGACTGGACTGGATCAAATGATTTGGGCGGAACCCATTCGTCTGACTCAAGTGTGGTTGAACCTTCTGGGTAATGCACTCGATGCCATGGCGCAACAATCGAGTTCTCGAATTCAAATACATGCCAGGTTACATCAGGGCCAGTTTGCGATTGATATCCAAGACACCGGCCCGGGTATCGATCCTGAGGTGGGCCAAGAACTCTTCGAGCCCTTCGTGACCAGTAAGCCTGCGGGGTCAGGTCTGGGTCTGGGGCTCGCCTTGGCCCGAGATTTGATGCGTCAGTTCGACGGCGATCTAGCCTTGGTGTCGACGCCGGATTCCACTGATGCAGGCGCCATTTTCCGGTTATCCTTTACGCACCAACCGAATAAACCGTGAGTAGCCTGTGAACGCCCCTGAAGTATTTCTAGTCGATGACGATAAGAGTCTGTCTGAAGCATTGGCCCAGGCTTTGATTCTTGATGGCTATCGGGTTCGAGTTTTTCAGCATGCGAAAACGGCCCTCGAGCGAATTCGTCGAGATGATTACGCGGTCGTGGTAACCGATTACTTGATGCCAAATATGGACGGTTTTGAGTTGCTTGAGCAGGTCCTCGAGATCGATTCGGCCTATTCGGTCATCATGATGACTGGGCATGGGGATGTGCCAATGGCGGTCCGTGCCATGCAAGAGGGTGCCTACGATTTCCTTCAGAAGCCTTGTCGGCCTCAGGAGCTGTCCAAGGTGGTGGCCCAGGCGTTACAGCGGCGGCGTTTGACGCTGGAAAATCGAGCGTTGCGTGCTGAGTTGGTAGCATCAGATGATTTGGAAGGCCGGCTTGTGGGATCCCACGCTTCGATGGTGACCCTTCGCGAGCGTTTGCGCGTAGCCTCCGAGGCTGGTGTGGATACCTTAATCGTGGGGCAGACGGGAACCGGCAAAGAAGTCGTTGCTCGAGCGATTCATGATTTGGGGCCCCGCAAAGCGGCGCCTTTTGTAGCCATTAACTGTGCGGCGATTCCCGCCGAGATGATTGAGTCCGAACTCTTCGGACACGAGGCGGGGGCCTTTACCGGAGCGATCAATCAACGAGTGGGCCGGATTGAGCATGCTCAGGGCGGTACCGTGTTTCTGGATGAGCTGGAATCCATGCCAATGGATTTGCAGGCAAAATTGCTACGAGTGATCGAAAACCGCACGTTGGAGCGGCTGGGTTCGAACAAGCCGATCGCGCTAGACGTCACCTTTGTCGGGGCGATCTCAAACCGCCCTGGCGAGTTGAATAGCCAAATGCGCGAGGATCTGTTTTATCGTTTGAACGTGGTCGAGTTAGAGCTGCTTCCGCTGGCGCAACGACGCACCGATATTCCGGCGCTCTTTTACCATCTGGCGCGGGAAGCCCGCAGTAAATTCCGAAAGGAAATTCCGTTATTGGATCCGGTATTGGAGGCCGATCTGATGGCCTACGATTGGCCCGGCAATGTCCGTGAGCTACGCAATGTAGCTGAGCGGTTCGTGTTGGGTCTGTGGCACGGTTTTGAGAACAGCGACGGCGAGGTAGCCGGTTCCTTGTCGGATCAGTTGGCTGAATACGAAAGGCGCATCATTAAGCGAACGCTGGCTGAGCATGGCGGCAAAATGAAGCCCACCTACGAGGTGCTCGGGCTATCGCGCAAAGGGCTGTATGACAAGATTCAACGTCTGGGCATCAATGTGTCGGAATCTGCCCTTGAATCCGATGAAATGGGTAGCTAGCTACACGTTTCAAGCGATTTTATTGAGCCGTAGCCTTGGCACACCTATTGCTATCTCCTAACCACTGCGCATGCGTAGTCTATAAAAATTAGGAGTTCATTATGAAAAAGTTGATCGGCGCCGCTGGCGCATTGACTCTGGCTGTAGCAGCCGCCTCTGCCAACGCTGCCTGCGATTCAGGCGAAGTCGTTGTTAAATTGTCTCACGTAACCGGTGGTACGACTCACCCCAAAGTTGTTGCTGCTAACAACTTCGCTGAGCGTGTTAACAGTGAATTGAACGGCCGTATGTGCATGGAGGTTTACCCCAATAGCACATTGTTCGGCGACTCAAAAGAGTTGGAAGCTCTGTTGCTAGGTGACGTCCAGGTACTGGCGCCTTCACTGTCTAAATTTGGTTCTTACACCAAGAGGTTGGGCGTATTCGACCTGCCTTTCATCTTTGAAGACATGGACGCTGCGATTCGCTTCACCAACTCAGCAACCGGTAAAGACCTGCTGAACAGCATGAACGACGTTGGATTCGTCGGCCTGGGCTACTGGATGTCAGGCATGAAGTACTTCAGTGCTAACAAGCCTTTGAACGTACCTACCGATGCCGCTGGCTTGAAGTTCCGTGTTCAGACCTCTGACGTGGCTAAGGCCATGATCGCAGCAATGGGCGCTTCTCCGCAGCCTATGGCGTTCTCAGAAGTATACGGTGCACTGCAGACCGGTGTTGTAGACGGTCAGGAAAACACTTGGTCAAACATCTACACCAAGAAATTCTTCGAAGTACAGGACGGTGTGACTCAGACTTCTCACCAGTTGCTGGCTTACTTCTTCATGACCTCTCAGGACTTCTTGGACAGCCTAGACGCCGATCTGCGTGCTGAGTTCTTGGCGATTGCTGACGACGTAACACAGCAGGCGAACCTGGTGGTTAAAGAGAAAGAAGAAACTAACCGCGCCAACATCCTGAAAGCTGGCGGTACCATCCGTGAGCTGACGCCTGAGCAGCGTGCAGAATGGGTTGAAGCGATGAAGCCCGTCTGGAAGCAGTTCGAAGACGAAATCGGTGCTGACGTAATCAAGGCAGCAGCCGGCGCTTAATTGAATTAAGCATCGAGGCCGGGGAGTTTTCCCCGGCCTTTTTTCTATCAATAGGGATGACAGATCATGATGGCGTTTTGGCCGCATTTATTGCTGTTGGCACTGGTCGCAGTGCTGTTTGTTTGGGAGCGCTTTAAGCCCCAAGCTGTGGCGCAACTTGAGGAAAGCATGCTGATCGGATTGATGTTTTTGATCACCGCAGTGAGCTTTGGTCAGGTCGTGGCGCGTTACGGCTTTAATACAGGTTGGAGTGCGGCGTTGGAATTTACCACGCTGGCTTTTTCTTGGTTGATTTTGCTAGGCATGAGTTATGGCATCCGCGCAGGTACCCATCTAGGGGTAGACATCCTGCTAAAGGCCTTGCCTGCACCGGTGATGCGCTATGTCGCGGCACTGGGCGCCTTGGCTGGCTTGCTCTACGGCCTAATATTGCTGGATGGCACTTGGCTTAAAATGCTGGGGATCGAGACCCGCTCTGGGGCAATCGAGTACTGGGCCAAAATGTACAAAATCAATATTGGCACAGAAGAATTACGTTGGCCGGTTTGGGTTCAGGAAACCTTTGACGTGAAGGATCGCGTTCAGCGCTGGTTGGTGCTGTTGATGCTGCCGGTGGGGCTGGCTCTGCTGTCGTTCCGTTCGTTGCAGGCCATGGTCCAGATTTTGATGGGCCAGCGAGAAATGGTGATCGCGAGCCACGAAGCGGAAGAGCTCGTTGAAGAAAACAAAGATGCATTGAAGGAGCTTGACTGATGGAAGCGCTGATTCTGTTCGGTCTAGTTCTGGGCCTATTATTTTTGGGCGTGCCCGTGGGTTTGTCGCTGGGTTTGTCCTCGATCTTGTTTATCGCGCTGTTCAGTAACGATTCGCTGTCCAGTGTTGCGATTAGTTTGTTTGGGGTTGGGCAACACTACACGCTGTTGGCGATTCCATTCTTTATCTTAGCCTCGGCTTACATGTCTACCGGGGGCGTGGCGAAACGTCTGATACGGTTTGCCATTGCAGCGGTCGGTCACTTCCGGGGTGGTATGGCGATGTCTTCGGTGCTTGCCTGTATGTTGTTTGCTGCGCTGTCCGGATCAAGCCCAGCTACCGTCGTGGCCATCGGCACCATCGCCATCGCGGCCATGCGCCAATTGGGTTATTCCAAAGATTTTGCAGCCGGAATTATCGCAAACGCCGGTACTCTAGGTATTTTGATTCCGCCTTCGATTGTGATGGTGGTCTATGCCGCCTCCGTCGATGTGTCCGTGGGCCGTATGTTCCTCGCAGGCGTAATCCCCGGAATTCTGGCGGGTGCGATGTTGATGCTCGCCATCTACATTGTGGCTCGCGTTAAGAATCTTCCGGCAGGAGAATGGAAAGGCTTTGGCGAGCTAGCCCGAGGCGGTAAAGATGCCTTTTGGGGCCTGTTCTTGGTCGTCATTATCATGGGCGGTATTTATGGCGGTGTCTTTACGCCGACTGAAGCGGCGGCCGTGGCCGCGGTGTACTCCGCCTTTATCGCCGTGTTCATTTATCGCGACATGGGGCCGCTGAAAGAAACCCCTTGGGTGACGGCTGAGGACGGTGTGGAAGGCCGTATCGGATTCAATGGCATCGTGTATTTCTTAAGTTTTTGGTTGGTCTTTATGATCATCAGTTTCTTTATCTTTGCCGATAACGAGAACATGAGCTTTGGCAACCGAGCCCTGATTGGTTTGGGTTTGGGCGCTGCTTTGGGTGGCTGGTACATGACTTGGCGTGGCGAAGGTGGTGTAGGTGCGCTGGCCGGTTATACCGCAAAGGGTTTGCCCATTTTGCTTCGTAACCTTGCCACCATGGGGCGTATGTTCTTCCCTGCTTTGATGGGTAAGGAATCTCGCAATGTGACCATGGACGCGACCCGTACGACGGTCATGCTGATGTTCATCATTGCTAACGCACTGTTGTTCGCGCATACCTTGTCTGCTGAGCGAATTCCGCAGCTGATCACCGAGTGGATGCTGTCGGTGGGCTTTAACTGGTTCACCTTCTTGATCCTTCTGAACGTGATCTTGTTGATTGGCGGCCAGTTCATGGAGCCTTCAGGATTGTTGTTGATCGTGGCTCCCGTGGTCTTCCCGATCGCGATGGAGCTGGGTATCGATCCGATCCATCTGGGCATCATCATGGTGGTTAACATGGAGATCGGCATGATTACGCCGCCCATTGGTTTGAACCTCTTTGTGACCAGTGGCATTACCGGGATGAGTTTGGCTCGAGTGGTGAAGGCGGCCGCTCCCTTTGTAGGCGTGCTGTTTATTTTCTTGGTCCTCGTGACCTACGTACCCTGGCTGTCGACCGCATTGCCGACTGCGGTCATGGGACCCGAAATCGTGACGCAATAATTGCGTCACTCCCAAAAATCGGTAAGGTCGCGTCATGCCATGGCTGACTGACCTTATCGAATCCCTAGGCGCGGCAATTTATGTCGCGCTTTTTTTGTATTGCGTATACAAATCTGGCCTGTTACCGCTGTTTGCTGGCGTCGCGGCTCAACAGGGCTTACTTGAAATCGGATCGGTCTGGATGTCGGTGTTGGCCGGCGGCATCGTGGCCGACGAGCTTCGGTTCGCTCTGGCTCGTCGCTATGGAATCGAGTGGGCCGCTCGTTGGCCCAATTTCTATCGAGCGCTAGAGCACACGCGAGGGCTGATGAATCGCCATGGCTTGACCTACTTGATTGTGTATCGCTACGTCTTGGGTCTGCGCAGCATTGGCGCGTTGCCTGTAGGGCTGAGTGATATAAAACCGCTCAAGTTTCGATGGGTCAGTGCGGCTTCGGCACTCACCTGGACTAATGTCTTGGTCGGCCTTGGCTATGTGCTCGGGCAATCGGCGGAATCGGCCTTGCAAGGTGGCTTCGGTTTGATGGGCTTGGTGTTGCTGATCGCTTTTGCTGCACTGGCCTGGCGGTCGGTGCAGCGCTTCAATCAGAATTCGTAAGTTTGCAAGGCCTGTACATCGCCAGACAGCTGCTCGCGTCCGTTAAGGCCAGACAACTCAATCAAAAATAAACTGGCCACGACCTCGGCCCCGACTTGCGTCAGTAACGCTTGAGCCGCTGCAACCGTTCCGCCGGTTGCCAGTAAGTCATCGACAATGACGACGCGCTTACCCTGGAGTTGGCGTGCAGTTTGGACCGCGAGTGTGGCCTCACCGTATTCCAGCGCATAGGATTGCTCGAGTACATCGCCGGGCAGTTTACCTGCTTTCCGAACCATGACGGTGCCTAAGCCTAGGTTCAATGCCACGGGTACGCAAAATAGAAATCCTCTCGCGTCCAGCCCAACGATGACGTCGGGTTGATAGTTGTGGGCGGTTTCTGCCAGCTTGTTCACAGTTTTTTGCAAAATCTCGGGATCTTCTAATACTGGGCTGATGTCATAGAAGGTGATGCCCGGTTTGGGAAAATTTTGGATTTTGGCCAGATGAGGATCTAAGTTCATTCGGGTGTTTCGCAACCTTGGTTTACAGTTAGTTTATCAAGACACGAGATCAAACTAACAGTGGAGAGTTCGATGCGAGTTTTAGGCCTGTTTTTGGTGTTTTTGTTGTCCGGTTGTGCGTCTAGCCTAGAGGGTGGCGTATACAGTCGAGATGAGGCTCGCCAAACACAGACAGTCGAGTACGGTCAGATCGATGAGGTACGTCCGGTTATTATCGAGGGTACGCAATCGGGGATCGGCGCTGCCGTGGGCGGCGCCACCGGTGCAATCGCTGGCTCAGGTGTCAGTTCAGGTGATCGTGAGTCGCGTCTGGGTGCTGTGTTGATTGGTGCGGCCGGAGCGGTCGTGGGTGATCGAATTGAAGAGTCGATGACCCGTACGCAGGGTCTTGAAATGATCGTGACCTTGGACAGTGGGCGGGTTGTGTCCGTTGTTCAAGAAGTCTCAACGGTGGATGAATTTGCGCCGGGCCAACGCGTCAAGCTGTTAGGCAGCGGCCGCAATCAGCGAGTGTCGCCGGCGGCCAACTGAACTACTTCTGATATTTGTCCTTCCACTCTTGATAAGGCATGCCGTAAATGGCTTCCCGGGCGTCGGGATCGCTGATTTCTACGCCCTGTTTTTCGGCCTCGGCGCGTAGCCACTTGCTCAGGCAGTTACGGCAAAATCCAGCGAGGTTCATCAGGTCAATGTTTTGTACATCGGTGCGCTCTTGAAGGTGAGCCACTAGGTGGCGAAAGGCGGCAGCTTGAATCGCATCCAGTTTATCGTCGGACATGGGTTTTCCTGTCTGATTAGTTGATTTTTAAGGCGTCGATCTCTAGTATGCGCCACATCAATTGGAGATGGCCAGCATCAACGGGTGTGGTCATGGTGTCCCTGCAAGACGGTCGACCCCAATGGATAGCAACAGGCCCCGTTTATGGGGCCTTTTTTGTTTGGGCCGTTAGGGCCCTTTTTTGTGATAGGTGGTTATGCAAGGCAAAGCCTTACAAATTGCAGAGTTAATCCGCCCCAGCGTCGAGGCATTGGACGTTGAATTGTGGGGCGTCGAGCTATCAGGCTCGGGCAAAGATCTGAAGTTGGTGATCTACATCGAGCGTGAAGACGGAGTCAATGTGGACCACTGCGCGGACGTTAGTCGTCAAGTGAGCGGCGTGCTGGATGTTGAAGATCCCATCACGGAAGCCTACCAACTCGAAGTGTCTTCACCGGGTTGGGATCGCCCCCTGTATGCCCTAAAGCATTATCAGTCGGTGGTTGGCAGTGAAGTCCGTATCAAGTTGCGCTTCCCCTTTGAAGGCCGGCGCAATTTTAAAGGTCCCCTCGTGGCCGTCGAAAATGACGAAGACGTGGTGATCCGTGTAGACCAAGAAGAATTTGTTTTGCCCTTCGAGGCGATTGAACAAGGGCGCGTTGTGCCCCCGAAAGGATAGGAAGGATGTTAGGTAAAGACTTATTAGCCGTTGTCGAACTGTTCGCCAACGAAAAAGGCATCGAGAAAGGTATCGTATTTGAAGCGATGGAGCAGGCTCTGGCCAGCGCCACCAAAAAGCGCTACGAAGATGAAGAGCCGGAAATTGAAGTCAGCATCGACCGCCTGACGGGTGAGTATGAAACCTTCCGTACTTGGTTGGTTCGTCCGGACGATGAAATGGCGATTTTGGGTAGCGAGTTGACCACCGAGGAAGCCGCTGAAATTGACCCGTCGTTGCAGGTCGGTGATGTGCACCGTGTGCAGGTCGAAAACACCGGTTTCGGACGCATCGAAGCGCAGGCCGCTAAGCACGTGATCGGGCAAATGGTCCGCTAAGCTGAGCGCGAGATAGTCTTTGCTGAATACGAAGATCGCGTCGGCACCTTGAT
>JAAXJV010000204.1 GCA_012269655.1 Pseudomonadales bacterium | reverse complement strand
GCAGGAATCTGCTGAAAATCAACGTCATCTGCAATGCTTTGTTTCCAGGCATTCACACTGGGCTCGACGCGAAAGCAATGCGGACAGCCATACCAAAACAACTCAACCACCTCGACCTTGTTCGGGTCGTTGGTGCGCACGGGATAATCCAACTCGAATTAATGCTGGCCGGCTTTAAAATCGGCCGCCTGAACCCAGCTGATACTCAATGCGGTCAAGGCCGCCAAAAACCATTTCATGGATGTCTCCTAATTCTTATGTGTTAGATACAAAAAAGGCGATCGTTAGACCGCCTTTTCTGAGGGTGCGTTCATTAATTGCAACGCTTCTTAACGAAGTCCCTGGATGTAGCTGGCAACGGCCTTGATGTCCTGATCACGCATATTGAGCGCGACGCCATTCATCATAGGATGAACTCGGCTGCCATCGCGATAGGTTTGTAGCTGGATTTCGGTGTACTCGGCCCACTGCCCCGCCAAACTTGGGAAGGCAGCACTCGCCACGCCCTTGCCTTCAGGACCGTGACAGGCTGCACAGGCTGCAACACCGCGATCGGCCAAACCATACTTATAAATGGCTTCACCGGCTTCAACCAATGCCGGATCCGCAGCACCGGGTGCAATGGCTTGGGTTTCAAAATAAGCCGCCAAGTCACGCATTTGCTGTTCACTCAACGCAGCAGCAAAACCGTACATCAAAGCGTTATTGCGCTCCTGGCTTTTGAATGCCTTTAGCTGCGCTTCGGTGTAGCTGGCATGCTGACCTGCTAGTTTGGGCCACGCGCCGGTAGGACTGTTACCGTCCGCACCGTGACAGCCAGCACAGGTCGCACTCAACGCCTTACCAGCCTCGGCATCGCCTGCGGCGGGTAGCTCAGGAACTTCGGCTGCAAAGGCCGTAATAGAAACTAGGCCGGCGGCCAATAGGGTCAACACTTGCTTCATTTTTCAGTCCGTTAAAAAGGTCAGTCGAAAAAATTTGCCGTATTATAGACCCTAAACACCCACACACGGAATGTTTCCTGCATGGAATTCAACTTATTGCGTACGGCCAAGTACCAAATCAGTGCCACCGCACCTCACAACTTTCCGCCCGATGAAGGGTTCGAGGTCGCCTTTGCCGGACGCTCGAATGCCGGAAAGTCCAGTTGCTTAAATACCATCACCAATCAAAAAGCACTGGCGCGAGTGTCAAAAACACCTGGGCGAACGCAAATGATTAACTTTTTTGCATTGCAGGACCCACAGCTCAAATTGGTAGATTTACCCGGTTATGGCTTTGCCAAGGTACCCGGAGCCATGCGCGCCGACTGGGGTAAAAACATTCAGGCTTTTTTGGAAACACGCCAGGCATTGAAGGGTTTGGTGGTGATGATGGATGTGCGCCGCCCCTTTGGCGAGCTGGACCAGCAAATGATCAACTGGGCGGTATCCCGCGGAGTCCCTGCGCATGCGGTACTCACCAAAGCGGACAAGCTATCGCGCAATCAACAAAAACAGGCTTTGATGAAAACGCAAAAAGCTTTGCCCGAGGGCTGCAGCGCTCAATTGTTTAGTTCGTTGAAGCGGGATGGCATCAGCGAGTTGGAACACCAACTCGCATTATGGATGCTAGAGCCAGAAAAAACCCCAGAGGCCTAATCTGGGGTTAAGGGCGTCAAGCCGGGGTTGGGCTTGAGGCCTGGAACATCCTAAGAGGAAACAATGTTCTATACCCTGTGACCCAGGGTTTTCGAATTAGTTCCGACTTATTTGAAAAAAATTTAATGCGCCTCAAACCAGCTTTGCCCGCGGCCAACCTCAACCTTTAGCGGCACGCTTAAATCACTTTGCTCCATCACCGGAACCAAAGCCGTGGAAAAGGCGTCCACCTGCGCATCCGGCACTTCAAACAACAATTCGTCGTGCACTTGAAGCAACATGCGAATCTCTGGGAATTGGCCATCGATTAATTGCTGCACCCGAAGCATGGCGGCCTTGATCAGATCCGCTGCGCTGCCTTGAACCGGTGCATTGATTGCCACACGCTCAGCGGCACGCTTACGCATGGGGTCTCGGCCTTGAATGTCTGGCAAATACAACCGCCGTCCCATCAAGGTTTCAACATAGCCTTTTGAGGCCGCATCAGCCTTGGCTTGATCCATAAACGACAAAACACCGGGATAACGAGCAAAATAGGTATCAATGTATTGCTGTGCCTCTCCCCGGGAGATACCCAAGTTACGTGCCAAACCAAAGGCACTCATGCCATAAATCAAGCCAAAGTTAATCGCTTTGGCGTTACGACGAGTCTCGTCATTGGCCGTGCCAAATACTTCGGCCGCTGTGGCACTGTGAATGTCTTGATCTTCAACAAAGGCCTGGATCATAGAAGCATCTTGGCTGAAATGCGCCATCACACGCAGCTCAACTTGCGAGTAGTCCGCTGCCACCAACTGATGCCCCTCAGGTGCGACAAAGGCGGCCCGTACCCGGCGCCCCTCGGGAGTACGGATGGGAATATTTTGCAAGTTAGGATCCGAAGACGACAGTCGACCCGTCGCTGTCACTGCTTGATGCAAGCTGGTGTGGATACGACCTTGATCATCCGCGGCATCGGGTAACTTATCGGTATAGGTGCCTTTGAGCTTGGACAGCGTGCGGTGCTCCATCAAAAGCGCGGGCAGAGGATAGGATAGAGCCAGTTCCTGGAGCACTTCTTCATTGGTGCTCGGCGCACCCTTGGGCGTTTTCTTCAAAACCGGCAACTGCAATTTTTCAAACAGGATCTGCTGCAACTGTTTGGTGGAAGCCAGATTAAATTCCTCGCCGGCCATAGCGTGTGCTTCAGATTCGATCTCGGCCAGTCGCACACCCAATTGCTCGGATTGGCGATTCAGGGATTCGGGGTCAATGAGGGTGCCGACTTTTTCAAGCCGCGCGAGGACCTCGACCAAGGGTATTTCAAGCGTTGAATAGAGCTCAGCTAGCTCTGGCACCGCATCCAACTGAGGTTTAAGCACCTCGAACAGTCGCAGCGTGATGTCAGCATCTTCGCAGGCGTAATCGCGAGCCGCTTCCAATCCCACCTGCGAGAACAGGATTTGTTTTTTACCCTTGCCGCAAACTTCTTCGAACTTAATGGTCTGATGGTTCAAGTGCTTGAGCGCCAACGTATCCATGTCATGCCGACTGCCCGTGGCATTCAGCACGTAGCTGATCAGCATGGTGTCTTGCAGCTGACAGCCAATATCAAAGCCGGCCTGCGTCAGCACGATCCAGTCGTATTTGAGATTCTGAGCAATCCAAGTGAGATTTGGATTGGACAACAACGGCTGAAGCTGAGCTTTTAGTTCGTCCAGTGTGAGCTGGGGCTCTAACACTTCATGAGAGACCGGGATATAGCAGGCCTCGCCCGGTGCCCAAGATAACGACACACCAACAAGCTCGGCTTGTGTTGGTGAAACCGAGGTGGTTTCGGTGTCCAGCGCAAACTGACCTGCCTGCACACAGGATTCGACGGCGGCCTTCAAAGCGTCAGGGTCATCAATCAATCGATACTGAGTTTCAATGGCTGCCGGCTGAGCGGTCCCGGTCTCGGTCCCGGTCTCGACCTCAGGCGCGTGGCTACCCAAACTCGCCAATAACCCCTTGAATTCAAAGCGCGTGTAGAGTTCGGCCAGTTTGGCTTCGTCCGGTCCCGGCAACGCCAAATCCATCGGCTCGAGCTCACAATCCAATTTGATGGTCACCAGATCTTTGCCCAGCGGCAGAAAATCCAAAGCCGCCCGAAGTTTCTCGCCCGCTTTGCCTTTGACTTCATCGGCATGTGCCACCACGCCATCCAAATCGCCGTAAGCCGTCAGCCACTTAACCGCAGTTTTGGGCCCGCAACTTTCCACGCCTGGAACGTTATCGACCTTATCTCCCATCAGAGCCAGGTAATCGATAATACGCTCAGGCGGAACACCGAATTTTTCCACCACGCCGACCGGATCCAGATAGGTCCATTGATCCCCCATGGTGTTGACCAGAGTCACCTGATCGTTGACCAGCTGAGCCATGTCTTTATCACCGGTCGAGACCAACACCGATTTACCCTGTTCAGCATAGACTTTACAAAGGGTTCCAATGACATCATCCGCTTCTACGTCTGGCACCATGATCAGCGGCAGTCCCATCGCACGGACCAATTCATGGATCGGCTCGATTTGCGCCCGTAATTCGTCTGGCATGCTGGGGCGATTCGCCTTGTATTCAGGATACATATCGTCCCGGAAGGTCTTGCCCGGCGCATCAAAGATCACAGCCCCTAATGTGGGCTGGGTCACTTCAAAGGTCTTTTTCAGCATGTTCAAAATGCCACGCAGTGCGCCGACGGGCTGGCCGTCCGAGGTGGTTAGAGGCGGCATCGCATGGAAGGCGCGATAAAGGTAACTGGAGCCGTCGACAAGAACGAGATCGGGATTTTTCATACAACCGGTGACTTCTGATATGGGTTACTGGGATAATACCGGTTTTTGAGCCGGACAAATGAGCGTTTACACCCAAATCACTCAGCAAGAGCTAGCGGACTTTATGTCTCGCTTCGATCTACCCCCTGCCACGCACTTTGAAGGGGTCGAGGCCGGCGTAGAAAACACCACCTACTTTGTAACAGCCGGCCGCGAATGGGTCCTTCAGATCTTTGAAGAACAGGGCTTTGACGAGGTGCCTTTCTTTGTTGAGCTCAACAAGCGCCTTGGCGACGCCTCGGTTCCGGTAGCGATCCCGGTGCCGGATCATGAGGGGCAGCGCCTTCACACCTTTAAAGAAAAGCCGGCCGTGTTGTTCCCGAAATTGGTCGGCAAGGCGCCCATGGCGCCGAACCATCGACAGCGCGCTGCCCTTGGAACAGCGCTTGCGCAAATGCATTTAGCCTGCGCCAACATGCCTGAAATGCAGCGCGATAATCACCGTTGGGATAGCTGGTGGGAAGGCAACGAGGCTCGCGTCCAGCCCTTTCTGAGTACCGAGGGCAAAAGCCTGCTTGGCACTCAAATTGCCGACACTCGCGCGTGGCTGGATAGCAACCCCGCATTGCCCAGCGGGATCATCCATGGCGATTTGTTCCGCGATAACAGCTTGTTTGACGGAGATGAGATCGCCGGCATTATCGATTTCTACAATGCCTGCACCGGATATTTCGTGTTTGATTTGGCCGTCACCCTGAATGATTGGTGCTCCAACCCCGACGGCACACTCGATATGGAAGCGGTCAGTGCAATGCGCGGCGCCTACGAAGCCGTCCGGCCGCTCAATGAAGAAGAGCAGTCGAACTGGGATAGAGTCATTCAAACGGCAGCATTACGGTTTTGGATGCTGCGCTTGGTCGCCCTCGCACGTCGTGCCGAGGGCGGCCCGGGCGCGCCACCGCATGTCAAAGATCCGGGCGCGTTCGAGCAAATTCTGAAGGCCCGCCGGGCGGGCCTGTAATCACACTAACGCAGTCCCGCTAGTGCCAATGAGCGCACAATCAACTGTGCGTTAAACGGGGGGCGAACCCAGGCAACGAGCTCGTTATCGGGATTCACAATCAAAAGCGACTGGCTGTACTGTTCCCATTCACCCTGGATTAGCCAGCCGGCTTCGTCGATACCGACAAAATCACTCGGGACGGATTGAACGGTAAAGACATCCGATTCGGCCGGTGAGGGAGAAAACCATAAAGGTTCGACCTGATCACGAGGCAGCTTAATGTCACTCGCCCAAACTCTCTCGATGATAGGCCGGGCACTCTGGCACTGCTCACCCGTGCAATCTGGACGATCCAACAACGCCACACGCCACTTTGCTTGACCAGGAAAGTCAGCGAGCTTACGCGGGGTTTCCAGCTTCACGAAACCGGTGGGCAACGCCGCAGGCTTTACCACCGCTTCGCGGTTTAGCTTCCAAAAAAACAGCGCCAGAATGATGCAAATGATGGTGCCGAGTTGAATCAGCGTGCGGCGAATACCCGCTTCTTGTTCCGGTGTCTTCATGCAAGGCTCCAGTAATGGTCGACCAACAGGGCGACAAATAGGGCTAACAGATACCAAATGCTGTAGCCAAAGCTACGCATGGGATCCTTTTCATCCTTGCTAACCATGAGGCGAACGCCCCAATAGAGATATCCAATATTTAGCACCATGGCGCCGGCCAAATAGACCAGGCCACTCATGCCAATCAAATAGGGCATGATGGTAATCAGCACCAAAATGATGGTGTAGAGCAAAATGTGTAGGCGGGTGAATTTATCACCGTGAGTTACCGGCAGCATCGGCACATTGACCTTGGCGTATTCGTCTTTGCGATGGATGGCCAAGGCCCAGAAATGTGGCGGCGTCCAGGCAAAGATAATCAAAACCAACAGCAAGGCTTCGGGATCAATACTGCCCGTTACCGACGTCCAACCGAGCAAAGGGGGTGCTGCACCCGCAAGGCCACCAATGACAATGTTCTGCGGTGTCGCGCGCTTGAGTAGCAATGTGTAGATAAATGCGTAACCAATCAAACTGGCCAGGGTCAACCAGGCGGTCAGCAGGTTAACGCCATAAGCCAAAATACCGGCACCCAGAGCGGCCGTTACGGCGGCAAAGATCACGGCATTTCGCACCGGAACACGGCCCGCCGCGACTGGACGCCCTTGAGTTCGAGCCATGCGCTGGTCGATTTCCTCGTCCACGAGATGGTTCACGCAAGCCGCGGAACCTGCACACAGGGCGATACCGATATTGCCCAAAATGAGTGCGTTCAAAGGGATCCAACCCGGACTGGCCAGTGCCATACCAACGAGTGTCGTGACCATCATCAAGGCCACGACCTTGGGTTTGGTCAGTTGATAGTAGTCACGCCAACTTGCCTGTTGGATCGCTTGCGTCATGCCTGTGCCCATCCTGAATTTGGGTTGCTCTGTAGTTCGGTCCGTGCGACTCGATACAGCGCCAATTGCGCAAGCACCGAAGACTGCAACAATATCGCGGCCACCACGTTGTGCGCTGTCGCGACCGATAGGGGTAGCTGATAATAAATATTAGACAGGCCCAACAGAATTTGCAGTGTAAGGAAACCTAACATAGCAAAGCCATAGTTTTGGTAGGCCGTGCCGCCGCCTCGTCTTATCAGCAATAAGGCCATGGCACCCATCAACAACAAGACAACGATCGCGCCGATACGGTGGGTTAAATGAATCGCCACGCGGGCTTCATTGTCCATTTGGCCGCCGAGGTAGTTCGGCCCGATGTCCTGAAGAAAATCAAAACCAGCTTTGAAGTCCGTGGGCGGAACCCATTGGCCCTGGCAGGTTGGCAAATCTGGACAAGCCAACGCCGCATAGTTGGTGCTGGTCCAACCACCTAGGAAGATTTGTACGCACAACGCGGCCATCGCGATCCATCCCAGTGGGATTAGGCTGCGGAGCTGGCTGGCTTGCAGTGAGCCTACTTTGACCTCGGGCTCAAAGCGCATGAATCGCACGGCTAACAAAGTCATGAGGGTCAATACCGTAAACCCACCAATCAGGTGCCCCGTCACGACTAGAGGCCATACCTTCAGCGTCACCGTCCAGGCGCCAAACGCGCCTTGTAAGCAAACCATGCCAAATAGGGCCCATAGGTGCTTGACCGGCCAGGATTTGCGCTGGTCCGGATCCTTGGGTGCCCAACGCAGGCCCAGTACCAAAATCGCCACGATCAACAGACCCAGGAACGTAGCCATATAGCGATGGATCATCTCGACCCAAGCTTTAAAGGATTCAACCGGGGTATCGGGAAAGGCCTGCTCGGCCATCTCAATTTTGTCGCCCGAGGGTACGGTCAAAAAGCCATAGCAGCCCGGCCAGTCTGGACAGCCGAGTCCAGCATCGGTCAGTCGTGTATAGGCCCCTTTGCCAATAACGAGAATGGCAAAGAAAGCAGCTGCAATGGTCAATTTAGCCAAAGTATTTGCGTGCTGTTTAGTCATAACTCACCCGATCTTGGACGCTTTAAGTAAGCGCTTAAAATCTTTTATTAATTGTTTTCCGGTGTGTTGGTGGTAAACCAAAACGAGGTTGCCTAGCGGGTCAGCCAAGACAATCGCGCCGGCGGATTGTATCGCAGGATCTGCGCCGCGTGTTACTAACTCCGCCAACAAGGTGTCGGTAGGAGTGACGGCGAAAGCCAAACCGGCATGCTCAAGTGCAATCTTGTCGCGCACTTCTGCAGACAAGGGTTGATTCGAGATAAAAGAACGTCCCATCCGCTCGCTCTCGCGGCCCAGCGCGGTGACGACCTGGCGAGACAGATACAACAGCTCATCACGCTGGCTGCCGTCAATCACGAGTACCTGCCAGGTGCTCAAGCGACCGTCTTCGAGACGCGGGTCATTTTCGCTGTAGCGCCAATCAAGGGTGGCGTCCTGCCAAATCGGATCCAGCAATACGCCTTCGTTGGTCGCACCTG
>JAAXJV010000111.1:10836-28506 GCA_012269655.1 Pseudomonadales bacterium | reverse complement strand
CCGACCGACTATTCCGAGTCCCTGCTCGAATTCATCACACCGCTGTGTGAAACCCCCGAGCAGGCGGTCAGCTGTTTAGAAGATGTCAAGCGTGAGGCACTCAAGGCCATGGGCGATGAGCTGTTATGGCCAAACTCGATGCCCTGCTGGCTTCCCGAAAACGAGGAAGATATTCCGCTCGCGTACTACGGCGACTCGGATATCGGGCGACTAAAAACCATTTACCGACAGGGCTTGGCTCATCGCTATGGCCGTCGCATGCAAACCATTGCGGGCATTCACTACAACTGGTCGCTACCCGAGGAAGCCTGGATTGATCTGACCGGCATTGAAGATGGCAAAGCCGCTCGGGACCGGGGTTATTTCATGACCCTGCGAGGCTTTCGGCGGAATTATTGGTTGCTGTTGTGGCTATTTGGCGCCAGTCCCGCGATGGACCGTAGCTTTTTTGGCGAGACCGAACGCGGCAATGCCTCGCGCCTTGTGAGTGGTTCAACCAGTTTGCGGATGTCGGATCTGGGGTATCAAAACAAAGCGCAGCAAACACTTGGCATTTGCTTTAACGCGCTTGAAACCTATGCCGAAACCCTGAGCCAAGCGGTCCATCAGCCTTGGGCAGATTATGAACAGTACGGCACGCTGGTTGACGGCCAGTGGCAACAATTAAGCGAAAGCCTGCTACAAATCGAAAACGAGTACTACTCGGTTATTCGGCCAAAACAGCTACAGCAGTCGGGTGAGCGGCCCGTTAAAGCCCTGCGCGAACGAGGCGTGAGCTGGCTCGAAGTTCGCTGTCTGGATATCGATCCCTGGGCACCCGCAGGCATCAGCACCTCGACCATTCGATTCCTGGACTGTTTCTTGTTGGCCTGCGCGTTGGGCGAGAACACCGTGGTTTCGACCGAGGAATGCGCACAACTCGAAGAGAATCAACTGCGGATTGCTACCGAAGGGCGCACCCACGGCCAGCGAATCTGGGTCCACGGCGAACAGGTCAAACTGCTGGATGCCGCCGAGCATATCCTGGGCAAAGTCCGCAAGGTCGCCGAGATGCTCGACGCCCATGAAGGAGGCGGGGCACACGTCGCTGCCGTGGATGAGGCCGCTGAGCACCTCGTCTTACCCAAGGGCTTACCCAGCGCTCGGATCGAGCGCAAAGTTCATGACAAGGGTTTCCTGCCCTGGACACTGGCCCGGGCCGAAAAGCTCAAGGCCAAACTGCTGGCTGGCGAAACCAGCACCGAACGCCTAGAGCAGCTCGCCGTGATGAAAGCGCAAGCCATTGCCGATGAGCACAGCCTGCCACGTTCTGACGAGGCCGGCTTTAATCAGTTTGTCCGGGACTATGTGAATCAGCCAACTGGCTGATTCGAACGCGCTCGAGTATGTTAGGCCCATGATTCATAACGACTCGACCCCAATCCTGCGCCATCCACGCACCCTTGGCTTGATCGCCTTCGCCGTCTGCACAGGTTTGTTAGGCACGGCGTTTTACATGGAATACGTGTGGTATCTAGAGCCCTGCCCACTGTGCATGGCTCAGCGAGTCGCCTTTGCCCTGTTTGGATTGATCGGGCTGATTGCCGCACTCACGCCACCGACCGCAGCTCGGGTTCGCGCATTTGCCATCGCAGGCACGCTGGCCGCCGGTTTTGGTTTGTATCTGGCTGGCCGCCAACTGTGGCTGCAATCGCTGCCGCCGGATCAAGTGCCTGATTGCGCACCCGGCATTTACTACATGATCGACACATTCCCATTTGCCGAGGTAGTACAAACCATGTTGATGGGCTCGGGTGACTGCGCCGAGGTGCAGTGGCGCTGGTTGGGCTTATCAATTCCCGGCTGGACGGCGGTGGCTTTTGGCATCATGGCTCTGTTGGCCGCCAGCACGCCCTTTTGGGTCCGCTACCGTCCCCGTCTGTTTCGTTAGGGCACAAAAAAGCCGGTGCTCGTAGGAACGAACACCGGCCGATCTGTTAGAAGGATTAAGGATTGACCTTAACCAGCTCCACCTCGAAGACCAGAGTCGAGAAGGGCGGGATGCTGCCGGCGCCGCCTGGGCCATAGGCCAGCGCTTGAGGGATCACGAATTCTGCTTTGTCGCCTTCACTCATCAGTTGCAAGCCTTCAACCCAACCGGGAATCACGCCATTAACCGGGAAGGTCACGGTTTCGCCGCGATCCACTGAAGAGTCAAACACAGTACCGTCTATCAATGTGCCATGGTAATGCACTTCAACACGGTCACTGGCCGTCGGCATCGCACCGCCCTCACCCTTTTCGATGAAACGAATTTGCAAGCCGCTGTCAGTGACCGTAACGCCTTCTTTGCCTGCGTTGGCCTTCAAAAAGGCTTCGCCTGCTACCCGCGTCGCTTCGCCTGCAGCTTGTTGCTCAAGCTGTGCACGCTCTTGCAGAGCCTGCTGTGCCTGCTGAAGTACCTGACCGACTTCTTCACGAGACAGCAGTCGCTCTTCGGGATTCGCAGCAGACTTCACACCCTCGACCAAGGCGTCATAGTCGACCTCACCAAAGTCCTGATAAATACGCTCGCCCACGATGGCACCCAGCGCATAAGCCAGCTTTTTCTCGTCGGTGTCCAATTCCAGTGCCATGGCCGGCGCGGTGGCAATCAGGCCAGCCAGTAATAAAGATTTCATGGAGATTCCTTGTGTGATGAGTCGATTTGGACACCGGCCAAGGCCAGTTGTTCCGCTAGTTGAGTGTACAGTCTTTGGGCATCTGCGTTGGGTTCAAGTCCCAACACTGAGCGAGTTTTATGCAGTGTATGAAAGGGCTCTCCGGTCAGCGGCTGACTGGCCAAGCCTTCAAGCTCGGCCAGCAGGTGTTTTTCCGCTTCAATTTCAAGTGGCCGAGTTTGCCGCCCCAGCTCCCGAGTCGCCGGATCCAGCTCCAATAAACGGCGCGCGCCGCGCAGACGGATAATGCTCAGATACAGCCCCTGACGCAGGCGACGATAGTCGGCGAGGGCCTGCGCATCGATCTGGCGACCCTGATCCGCCAACCAAGCGGTCCAAAGCAATTCGCACACGCTGGCGTCATGCTCGTCCTGCAATTGAATGCAAAGATCGGCCACATGCGGCAGACGATATTTTTCCAGGGCAAAGTCCCATAGGGGGCTGGGCATTGATACACTCCTTAATTCCACAAGGATACCCGTTAGATGCTTCAATTCCATGCCCTTTCACTGCGCGTTGGCGGCCGCTTATTGATCGACGGCGCGAGTCTGCGTTGCCCGACACCCTCGCGCTTGGGCTTGGTGGGGCAGAATGGCGCAGGTAAATCGTCTTTGCTGGGATTGATTCGTGGCGACTTGGCGCCGGACTCGGGTGATTTCTCGCTTGGCGGTAAGCCCGTCATTGCCAGCATGGCTCAAGAAACGCCGTCCTTGGCGATGCCGGTGATTGAGCACCTACTGGACGCCTACCCCGAATTTAGACGATTAGAAGGCGCGCTAGCAGACAATCCAGAGGACCCTGCACTGCACGCTGCCTTTGGGGATATCGAAGGCTGGGCGCAACGAGCTCGAGCAGCCGAGCTGCTGGCCGGACTGGGTTTTGCTAAGGACCGCCAGCAACAACCGGTCAGTGCCCTATCTGGCGGTTGGCGGATGCGTCTTAATCTAGCTCGGGCCCTGATCCTGCCAAGCGATCTGTTGCTATTAGACGAACCGACCAATCACCTGGACATCGATGCCATCGCCTGGCTAGAGAAAACCCTGATTCGTTATCAAGGCACGCTCGTGATCGTGGCGCATGACCGGCAGTTCCTGGATAACCTTTGCACCCATGTATTGGCGCTGGAAAATAGCCAATTGAAACTCTACACCGGCGGCTACAGCGACTTTGAGCGCCAACGCGCGGCGGAAATTGAGCGGGCCGAAGCCGAGCAAATCAAGACCGATAAAAAGCGTGCGCACCTGCAGTCCTTTGTTGACCGCTTCAAGGCCAAAGCCTCCAAGGCCAAACAAGCGCAAAGCCGAGTCAAGGCCATGGAAAAACTGGTCGTGGCCAGTGCCGTGCGGGCCACCTCCAATCTGGACTTCAGCATTCCTAGCCAGGAAAAACTCTCTACCCCGCTGGTTGCTGGGACCGATCTGGTTCTGGGCTACGGCCAAACTCCGGTGGTTCAGGGTGTGCATATGGCGCTGAATCCAGGTGATCGCGTGGGCTTGTTGGGCGCCAACGGCGCGGGTAAATCCACACTGGTCAAAACGCTGGTCCAGCAAATCAAACCCCTAGGCGGCACCTTGCATGCGGGCCAAAACACTGCCATTGGCTATTTTGCTCAAGAGCAACTGGACATATTGCACGCTGAAAATACGCCGCTGGGCACACTGATCAGCGCCGCGCCCGAGGCCCGCGAGCAGGATCTAAGAAACTTTCTGGGCGGCTGGGGGTTTTCAAATGAGCGGGTCGATCAGCGAATCGACAGCCTGTCCGGTGGCGAACGCGCACGCTTGGCTTTAGCGCTGATCGCTTGGCAAAAACCTAATCTGTTGATTCTGGACGAGCCCACCAACCACTTGGACTTGGATGCTCGAGCTGCCTTGGCTGAAGCCTTGGTCGAGTTTCCCGGTGCACTGCTGTTGGTTAGTCACGATCGACATCTGATTGAGACCACCTGCGATGAGCTGTGGTCAATCCGTCATGGCGAGCTGAATCCCTTTAATCAGCCGCTCAGCGAATGGCAACCCGAGCCGGTGATCAAGGCCGACAGCACTGAGAATGCCAATTCACAAAAAGCCCAGCGAAAAGCACGTGCGGCCAGCCGAGCGCAATTGGCGCCTTTGACTCGCGCGCTGAAAAAATCCGAACAGGCATTGGAGCAAGCTCAGGAAGCCTTGGATCAATTGGATTCAACGCTGGCCGATCCCGATTATTTCAGCCAAACCGATCCAACCCAGCAAGCCCGCGATGCCAAGACTCGAGCCCAGTTGGTCGAGCAACTCGAGGAGCGGGAATTTGAATGGATGGAGGCCGCCGAAGCACTCGAGGCGGCGCAGGGCTAAAGCGTTCGCCAGCCCGCCCAAATTCGGTTAGCGGCGGTGACAAAACAAATCGCAGCGAAGGCGTAGGCAATTTCGGCAAAGTAGTCTGGAAAGAGGCACATCAGCACAAAGCAGGCAATGGTCTCGGTGCCCTCGGCCAATCCGTTTAGGTAGTACAGCCCTTTGTAGCCAAAGTCCGGGTGCTTAATACCTTTTTTCTCGGCTTGGCTGGCAAAGGCTAAAAAGCTTGATCCGGTGCCGACGAAGCTCGCGATCAAGATCGCCGCCGGCAGTGCGAAGTCAGCCTCTCCCAAAGCAAAACCGAGTGGAAATAGCGCATAAAACACAAAGTCCAGTGCGATATCTAAAAATGCACCACGGTCGGTAGGGCCTTGAATCCGAGCCAGCTCGCCGTCCACCCCGTCAGCCAGACGGTTCATAATCAAACCAACCAGCGCCAGCCCATAGGCCTGAAACGCGAGTGCCGCCACACTCAACAAGCCAAATCCAAAGCCCCACCAGGTCACCTGATCGGCTGTCCAGCCAGCGACGTTCAGACGCTCAGCCAATGCACGCAAGGGCGCTTTGATACGCGGCACGATGTGTCGATCTAGCATGTGTAATCCGCCAATTGGATCGTCTGAGCATGCGCTGGAATATCCACCGGGTCATGTGTGACCAGCACCACCGGGATGTCTCGGCTGCGCTCCCAAACAAATTGCCGGATCGAGGACCGAAGCTCGGCGTCCAACCTCGAGAAGGGCTCATCTAAAAACAACGCCACCGGATCGCTCAACAGCGTACGCAATAACGAGACGCGCGCCACCTGCCCGCCGGACAGCGTCGCGACGTCACGTCCGCCTAAACCGGCCAAGTCTGCCTGGGCAAGCATGGCGTCAAAATCGGCATCCGGATTGCGGGCTCCAAATTTCAGATTACCCAGAACGTCCAGATGCGGAAACAGCAAGGGGGTTTGGGTCATCAAACCCAGCCTTCGCTGCTCACAGGGCAGTCCGTCTAGCCGTTGACCGTTGATGCTCAAGTCACCCTTAGCCTGAACACCCGGCGCACTCAGACCAACCATCCAATCCAGCACCGTGGATTTCCCCGAACCCGAGGGCCCAAGCAAGGCCAACACTTGCCCTGCGGACACAGAAAAAGACAAATCCTGAATCAATGGCCGATCTGGCAAGGCAATGTTAAGGCGACGGACTTCAAGCATGTCGACGGTTCCGGAATACCCAAGCAGGTAACGCCAAGGCAATGGCAAACACCAGCCAAGGCAACAACATTTGTAAGCTGGCTAAGGTGCCAATGACTCGACGATCGACACCACCAAAGCTGGTCACCAGTTCGGTGGTCAGTGTGGGGTAGCGACCCGCACCAAGCAAGAGTGTGGGTAAGTACTGCGCGATTGAAACGGCCATCGCGACGGCCCAGCCGATCAACAAAGGCCGAAGCAACAAGGGCATGCGGACCCGAATTAACGCACCCCAGGGCGAAGCCCCGAGCAAACGTGCCTGCCGCTCGTAACCAACATCTAAGCTGCGCCAGGCTGGCGCCAAGACCAACAGCACATAGGGCAAGGCATAGACCCAATGCGCCCAGACCAAGGTGCCCCAGGCGCCATCCACACCGCCGACCAAGGCGCCAGCTTGCCAACCCAGCAACACGCAGGCCTGGGGAATAAACAGCGGCAGATACCACAGCCCATCTAATCGAGGTATGCGCCCGGCTCGCTCGGCCTCGAGCCAAATCACGGCGGCCAACAGCGCTAACAGCGCACTGGCCATACCCAGACTGAGCGTGTTCTCGACAAGCGGCGCCCAGTCATCCCATCGCCCCTGCCAAAATCGAAGGGTCCAGCGCTCGGGTAAGGCATCCGGGAAGCGCCAGCGATGGCTAAACGAAAAAATCCACAGCGACACGAGCGCCAGTGTCGCCAGCCCCAGTAGGCCCAATACGCCGGCACGTCCTGCAAGCCCCCAACCCGGCCGAGGAGGCTTTCGCTGCGAGTCTGTTCGGAATTCACGACTGACATGGCCACACATCCGATAGATCTCGTTGGCAATCAGAAACCCGGCCGCCATCACCAAGAGCAACCATAATGCTGCAACCGACGCCTGCGCTCGGCCACCCGGCTGAACAAAGTATTCAATCACCCAGACTGCCAAAGTCGGCGGCTGACCCGGCCCTAAAATGATCGCCATGTCGACCACCGACAGGTTATAAGCCAACACGACCGCCACCGGCAGGCGCATGGCCTGCAACAAGTTAGGCAAAATCAACCGCACCCAACACTGGCTTGCGCGATAACCCAATACCCGCCCCTGGCGCAAAAACTCGTCTGGATTCAAGCGTGGCAAATACGCCAGCGCCGTCATCAATAGAAAAGGAAATTCTTTTAGCGCGAGCCCCAGAATCAGACTCCAACCCGCAGGATCCGGCACAATCCAGGCCTCGGAGGGGCGACCCTCTAGCGTAACCAGCCGGGCCAGCCAGCCCGAGGGGGCCAATACAAAAACCAGCCCGACCGCCAGTGCTGCATGAGGTACCGCTAAGAAGGGTGCCAGTGCCTGTTGAATTCGTTTGAGCGAGCCGCGTCCCCAAAACACCATCAAGGTTACGATGCAAAGGCCTAGCGCCAGCGCAGTCGCCATCAGCCCCGTAAACAGCGTTAAACGCGTGGCGGCAAAAAGACGCGGGTCCGACAACACCGTCAGACCCGGTAACGAATTAGGGAACCATCCAATTGCTGTGCCCAGGGTCCCCAACACACCCATGACCAGCGGCAGCCCAAAGGCGACCGCAATCACAGCCAGACTTACTGAGCGTAACGCTCGGCCCAAGCGGCCTCCAGCGCACCGGTCCAGCTGGCATGAGGTTCACCTCGGGTGTTGGCGAGCTCTTCGATCGGCAGTGCCCAGGGACCGAGATCAATCTGGTCAAAGCGGGTCTTTTGCGTGCCCTCGAGCTTGGCCAGATCCAATACCGTGGGGTCGCCCCAAAATTCAGGATCGGCTTTGCGAGCCTGGGCATCCGGACTCAACATGAAGTTGGCCACCACCATGGCGCCGGCGGCTGCCTTGGCGTTGTACGGAATCGAAACAAAGTGCGTATTGCCAACCGTGCCGCCTTCAAAAATATAGGTCCGGGTCGCGTCAGCCAGTTGGCCTTCACGCACTGCCGCACTGGCTTCGTTGGGGTTAAAACTGATCGAAATATCGACCTCGCCATCGTCCATCAGTTGGCGGGTTTCTTCGCCACTGGCTGGCCACACCTTACCGTTACCCCGCAGCAAAGGATGCATTTCGTCCAAGTACGCCCAAAGCGGCGCCGTCACCGCATCAAAATCGGCTTGATCAACCGGCTTTAACAATGCCTCAGGTTGCTGGGTCACTTCGGACAAGACCTGCTTTACAAAGGTGGTTCCGTGGAAAGCCGGCGGCGCAGGATAGGCAAAGCGTCCACCGTCTTTTAAGTGCGCAAGCAAGGCATCAGCACTCTTGGGCGGATTAGGCAATCGCTCACTGTCGTGCATAAAGACCAATTGAGCCCCGCCCCAGGGCGCTTCCAATCCCTCGACCGGGACACTGAAGTCATAGGCAATGGACGGTTTATCCGCCACAAACGCGGCATTGGGTAGGTGATTGGCAAAATCACCAAACAGCAACTCGTTAGATTTCATGTTGGCGAAGTTCTCGCCATTGATCCACATCAGATCCACGTTACCGTCTTGGTCTTTGCCGACCGCCTTGGCCGATTCGATTTGCGTCACGATCTCGGCAATGTCACCGATCTTGACGTGCTCAAGTTTCACGCCGTACTCGGCCAGCACCTGCTCACCCACCCAATCGATGTATTGGTTAATGCGATCCGAACCGCCCCAGGCGTTGAAGTAAACCGTCTGACCCTGGGCCTCTTGTAGCACATCAGTCCAGTCTGAATTGGGCTGAATCGCTAGGGCATGGACAGACGCGGCCGACAGAGCCAGTGCAATGAGTGTTTTTTTCACGTGTTTTCCTTAGTTAACTTCGACGCCAGGCGTGGTACTTCGCGACCCAGCCTAACAATTTTTCTGGTACGTGGGCGCGCTTCCATTCGCCAGCCGCGTACTTGTTCGCCTCAACCATCGAGGGATAGGCATGAACGGTACCCAAAATTTTATTGAGCCCGAGTTTCCAGCGTTTTGCTAAAACAAATTCTTGGATCAGGTCGCCGGCGTGCGCACCCACCAAGGTCACGCCCAGAAGGGTGTCCTTGCCGGGGACGGTCAGCACTTTGACAAAACCATGCGCTTCACCGTCAGCGATCGCTCGGTCCAAATCGTCGATCCCATAGCGGGTGACTTCATAGGCAATGCCTTGGCCGCGGGCTTCGTCCTCGCTGATGCCCAGACGCGCCACCTCCGGATCGGTAAAGGTCACCCAACTCAGGGCGCTCCAGTCCACTTTAAATTTCTTGAATCCGCCAAACAGGGCATTCACCGCCGCATACCACGCCATGTGCGCTGCAGCATGCGTGAACTGATAAGGACCTACAACATCACCCACCGCGAACACATTCGGGTACTTAACCTGCAGGTATTCGTTGGCCTCCAAGGTTCCGTTGGGACGGACGGGCAGGTCCAATGCCGCAAGCGCAGGCCCTTCGCTGTTGGCGCGGCGCCCCACGGCGACCAAAACTTCGTCAAATTCGATGCGGATTGTCTCGCCGTCTTTTTGGGCATACAGCACCTTGGCGCCCGCCTCGATGGCAAATTTTTCTGGCGTCGTGGAAGTCATCACCTGAACGCCCTCGCGTTCAAATCGAGCCGCGACTTCCGCGGCCACATCGGCGTCTTCTCTGGGCATGATGCGAGGTGACATATCGACTTGCGTGACTTGGCTACCTAGGCGATTAAAGGCTTGGGTCAATTCGCATCCAATCGGTCCACCGCCAATGACCAATAAGCGTTTGGGTTGCTCGCGCAGCTCCCACAAATTATCGCTCGTGCGATAACCGACCTCTTCCAACCCTGGAATGGGCGGCACAAAGGGGCGAGCGCCGGTGGCAATCACAATGTTTCGAGTGGTCAGTACTTGACCATTCACTTCGACACGCCAAGGATCAATCACCCGGGCTTCGCCGGTTACACAATTGACGCCCAGGCTGGTGTAGCGTTCGATGCTGTCGTGAGGCTCGATGTCCTTAATGACCGACTGCACGCGCTCCATGACCGCCGCAAAATCGATATCTGGCTCGACCGAGCCAATTCCATATTCACTGGCCTCACGCATGGATTGAACCGTCCGGGCCGATTTGATGAGGGCCTTGGAGGGCACACAACCGGTATTAAGACAGTCACCGCCCATAGCATGACGTTCAATCAAGGTGACCTTGGCTTTGACCGCCGCGGCAATGTAGGCACTGACCAAGCCACCGGAACCCGCTCCAATGACGACCATGTCGTTGTCAAAGGTTTTGGGTTTATCGAGCCCTTCGTAGACCTTGCGCGCGGCCAAAACATCAACGAGTTTTTTGGCTACGAGCGGAAATACACCGAGCAAGGCAAAAGAGCCAATCAGCGCAGGACTCAGCAAGCCACTCAGCGAATCAATCTGGGCCAGCTGTGTGCCGGCATTCACGAACACCGCGGTGCCCGGCAGCATCCCCAGTTGGCTGACCCAATAAAACGTCCGAGTTTTGATGGGCGTTAAACCCATCACCAGATTGATCACAAAGAAAGGAAAGACCGGCACCAATCGAAGGGTGAACAAATAAAAGCCCCCTTCCTTTTCGATTCCTGCATTTAATGCAGCCAAGTTCTGGCCAAACTTATTCATGACCCACTGACGAAGCAGGGTCCGACTAATCAGAAAGGCCAGCGTGGCTCCGATAGAGCTGGCGAAACTGACGAGCAGCAGACCCCAGCCCAAGCCAAACAGTGCCCCGCCGGCGAGTGTCATGATAGCAGCGCCGGGTAGCGACAGTGCCGTCACAGCAACGTAGGCCGCGGCAAATATCAAACCGGCTTGGAGCGGCGATTCGGCCACCCAGGTGTTTAGTTCACCTTGACGGGCTTTGAGGCTTTCTAAGGTGAGGTATTGGGAAACATCAAATCCAATGAAGGCGGCTAGCAACGCGATCGCAATAATGGCCAGGGCGTATTTTTTTAACATCTTGATTCCTTGTGTACCGCCGTTGGAACAAAGTCTTGGGGTTTTGTTCCGCACTGGTTAACCTTACAACCCTGACCAAAAGGACTAGCCGTGACTTACGAACAACAGTTTCCACGTACTCGCCCGCGCCGCTTGCGCCGTACGGCGTTTCTGCGTGCCATGGTTCAGGAGTCTGTACTCCAACCCAGTGATCTCATCTTGCCGATTTTTGTCCAAGAAGGCACGGCACAGCGTACCCCCGTGCCCAGCATGCCCGGCGTTAATCGCTTAAGTATCGATCAGGCGGTCGAAATTGCCAGTGAAGCGTGCGATTTGGGTATTAGTTCATTGGCCGTGTTCCCAGTGACCCCCAGCGAAGTGAAATCCCTGGATGCTGCCGAAGCCTGGAATCCGGATGGACTGGCCCAGCGAACCTTCCGCGCCATTAAACAGGCCGTGCCGGACATTGGTCTGATGTCAGACGCCGCACTGGATCCCTTTACCACCCATGGTCAGGACGGGATCATCGACGAAACAGGCTACGTATTGAACGACGAAACCACAGAAGCCCTGGTTCGTCAGTCACTCTCGCATGCCGAGGCCGGCGCTGACATTATTGGGCCCAGCGACATGATGGACGGTCGAATCGGTGCGATTCGCGATGCGCTCGAAGCCAACGGTCATATTCATACCTGCATCATGAGTTACGCAGCCAAATACGCCAGTGCTTACTACGGGCCATTCCGTGATGCAGTGGGCAGCGCCGCCAACCTAGGAAAGGCGGATAAAAAAACCTATCAAATGAATCCGGCCAACACCGACGAAGCCTTGCACGAGGCGGCCATGGACCTGGCCGAGGGCGCTGACTTTTTGATGGTCAAACCCGGCTTGCCTTATTTAGATGTGATTCACCGCATCAAGCAGGAACTCAAAACCCCGGTAACGGCCTATCACGTCAGTGGCGAGTACGCGATGCTCGAGGCAGCCGCCGCCAATGGTTGGATCGACCGCGACAAGGTGATGCTCGAAACCCTATTGAGCTTCAAACGGGCCGGCGCCGATGCCATTTTGACTTACCACGCCTTGGACACAGCAAGGTTGATTAACGGCTGATCAGCCCCGATGATACGGCCAGCACGCTAGCGAAAGGATAGAACATGAGCGAGATGATTAAACACGTCACCGACGACAGCTTCGACGCTGACGTTATCAATGCAACCGGCCCAGTACTGGTCGACTTTTGGGCCGAATGGTGTGGCCCTTGCAAGATGATTGCCCCGGTATTGGAAGAGCTGTCAACCGAATACGAAGGTCGCGTGCAAATCGCAAAGATCGACGTCGACGCGAACCGCGCGATGGCGGAAAAATTTGGCGTCCGTGGCATCCCTACTTTGATGTTGTTTGAAAACGGCGAAGCCAAGGCCACTAAAGTCGGCGCACTGAACAAGTCGCAGCTGGCTGCCTTTTTGGAAGAACAGTTGTAAGACTGACTTTCTTGGATGAAAAAGCGCCTAAGGGCGCTTTTTTTGTGCTCGGGTTTTCATTTGCAATCCCAGCCCAAGTTACACTGATACGCCCATAACACGAGACGTTTATCATGCGCGCACTACTCGCACTGATGGTTTGGCCCGCTTGGGCCATGGACGTTGTCACACTCACGGATGGATTGGATCACCCCTGGTCAATCGAATTGACCGAGAACTATGCCTATGTCGTTGAACGCGATGCCGGCATGGTCCGGCTGGATCTAAACGACGGCACCACAACAGAAATTCAAAATCTTCCTGAGGCTTACGCGACCGGACAAGGCGGGCGGTTTGATCTGCTGCTTGCACCGGATTATGCGGATACCGGCCGGGTATTCATGGCACTCAATGCCGGGAGCTGGAGCGGTTCGGGATTGGCTTTGTGGACTGGCCGAATCCAAGGTGACGCTCTGATCGAAGCTCGCGAGCTGTATCAGATGCGGCAAACCCGAGGTGGTCGGCATTTCGGTGGGCGCTTGGTGACCGATGGCAATTATGTGTACCTGTCCACTGGCGACCGGGGGGAGTCCAAACGAGCGCAAGACCCCGATGACAGCGCTGGCTCCATTTTACGCTTCACCCTGACTGGCGAGGCGGCCGGCGTGATTCCCGGCCATCCTGCGCTTTATTCAATGGGGCATCGAAACGTACAGGGGATGTGGATGGATCCTGACGGTCAACTGTGGGCACACGAACACGGACCCCAGGGTGGCGATGAGCTAAATCGGATAGCCGGTGGAGAAAATCACGGCTGGCCGCTGGTGACTTATGGGCGCAATTATGGTTTGGGTACGCGCATCAGTGACTTTGAAACCCTAGAGGGCTACACCGATCCGACGCATCAATGGACGCCCTCGATCGCACCGGCTGGCTTGATCCGCTATCAGGGCGATCGATTCCCAGACTGGCAGGGTGATTTTTTGATCGGAGCACTCAAGTACCAACTGGTCTCACAGGTGTCGGCCGATGGAACTCAAGAGATCGCTCGGCACTTTACCGAGCGTTTCGGACGCATTCGTGATCTGGCCGAGGACAGCCAAGGACGACTGTATCTGTTGACCGACGATGGTCGAGGTAAAGTCATTCGGGTCCAATAGCCCTGTCCAAAAGCTAGACAACACCGCGTTGGAGTTCTATATTCAATCTCATCGCGCTGTTCTCGCGCGTAATCCATTCAATTTTTTCTAATCAATTGGCCAAGCCAACCCTTCCTAGCGCACATGAACTCAATGAATCTATCTGAACTAAAACTGATGTCCGTCCCGCAATTGCTGAAAATCGCCGAGGGAATGGGACTGGAAAACCAAGCGCGTTCGCGCAAGCAGGATGTGATTTTCAATATCCTGAAAAAGCACGCGAAGTCCGGTGAAGACATCTACGGTGACGGGGTTTTGGAAGTGCTATCCGACGGGTTCGGCTTCCTGCGCAGCGCCAATTCAAACTACATGGCCGGTCCTGACGATATCTATGTTAGCCCCAGCCAGATTCGTCGCTTTAACTTGCGCAAGGGCGACAGCATCAGCGGCAAGATCCGCGCACCCAAAGACAACGAACGCTACTTTGCAATGTTGAAAGTTGACCAGATCAACTTCGACAAACCCGAAAACGCCAAAAACAAAGTCTTGTTTGAAAACCTAACGCCACTGTTCCCGCAGGAACGTCTGGTGATGGAAATCGGTAACGGCTCCACCGAAGATTTGACCGCTCGAGTGATCGACCTGACCAGCCCCATGGGTAAAGGCCAGCGTGCTTTGATCGTATCGCCGCCCAAGGCCGGTAAGACCCTGATGCTACAAAACGTGGCCAACTCGATTACCAAGAACAACCCCGAAGCGCACCTGATCGTTCTGTTGATCGATGAACGTCCTGAGGAAGTGACCGAAATGAAGCGCACGGTGCGCGGTGAAGTCGTCGCCTCGACCTTTGACGAGCCGCCGGCACGCCACGTTCAGGTCGCCGAAATGGTGATCGAAAAAGCCAAGCGTCTGACCGAGCACAAAAAAGACGTCATCATTCTGCTCGACTCTATCACCCGTTTGGCGCGAGCCTACAACACGGTCCAGCCCAGCTCAGGCAAGGTATTGACCGGTGGTGTGGATGCCAATGCGCTCGAAAAACCCAAGCGTTTCTTTGGTGCGGCACGTAACATCGAGGAAGGCGGCAGCTTGACCATCATCGCGACCGCACTGGTAGAAACCGGCTCGAAGATGGACGAAGTCATCTTTGAAGAATTTAAAGGCACCGGTAACTGCGAAGTTCACCTGGATCGCCGCATGGCAGAAAAGCGCGTGTTCCCGGCACTAAACATCCGCAAGTCCGGCACCCGTCGCGAAGATCTGTTGACCACCGAGGAAGAGCTGCAGCGCATGTGGATTCTGCGCAAGCTGCTAGACCCGATGGAAGACATCCAGGCCATCGAATTCATCACCGACAAGATGAAAGACTTCAAGACCAACGAAGAATTCTTCCAGAGTATGAAACGCGTCAAATAGCATGAAATATCAGGATCTCAGGGACTTCATCGCGCAACTGGAAGCGCTAGGGGAGCTCAAACGGATATCGCATCCGGTGGATCCAAACCTTCAAATGACCGAGATCGCAGACCGTGTGCTGCGATCCGAAGGCCCCGCCCTTCTATTCGAAAACCCCATCGGCTACGACATGCCTGTGTTGGCTAACCTGTTCGGCACGCCTCGTCGGGTTGCCTTGGGAATGGGTCAAGAAGACGTCAGTGCCCTGCGCGATTTGGGCGAGCTGTTAGCCTTTTTGAAGGAGCCCAAACCGCCCAAGGGCTTCAAAGAGTTACTGGATAACCTGCCCACCTGGAAGCGTGTCCTCGACATGGGTCCCAAAGTCCTGAAAAAAGCCCCATGCCAAGAGGTGGTGCTGGAGGGTGATCAGGTCGATCTAGGAAAAATTCCGGTCCAAACTTGCTGGCCTGGAGATGCTGGCCCCTTGGTGACCTGGCCCTTAGTGATCACCAACAACTTAGATGGCCGCACCAATTTGGGCATTTATCGCCAACAGGTGATTGGTAAAAATCGCTTGATCATGCGTTGGTTGTCTCACCGCGGTGGTGCACTGGATTTTCAGGCTTTCCAAAAAGCCAATCCGGGCAAGCCTTTCCCAGTGGCAGTCGCACTCGGTGCCGATCCAGCCACCATTTTAGGCGCCGTCACGCCGGTGCCCGATACCCTGAGTGAATACGCCTTTGCCGGTTTGCTGCGCGGCTCGCGAACCGAACTCGTGAAATGTCAAAGCGTGGATTTGCAGGTCCCGGCCAGTGCTGAAATCGTACTGGAAGGCTACATCTATCCCGATGACATGGCCCCTGAAGGACCCTTTGGCGACCACACCGGGTACTATAACGAGGTGGATGAATTCCCGGTCTTCACGGTCGAGCGCATCACCCATCGCCGCGATCCGATTTACCATTCGACCTATACCGGACGACCACCGGATGAGCCCGCGATCCTAGGTGTGGCACTGAACGAGGTGTTTGTGCCACTGCTGATTAAGCAGTTCCCCGAAATCGTGGACTTCTATCTGCCGCCCGAAGGCTGCAGCTACCGATTGGCGGTGGTAACGATTAAGAAGCAATACCCCGGGCACGCCAAGCGGGTCATGATGGGGGTGTGGTCGTTTTTGCGTCAGTTTATGTACACCAAGTTTGTGATCGTGTGCGACGACGACATCAATGCGCGGGATTGGAAAGACGTCATTTGGGCCATTACCACCCGCTCGGATGCTAGCCGCGACCTGACCATTGTGGATAACACCCCGATTGATTATCTGGACTTTGCCAGCCCCGTGGCCGGCCTGGGCGGCAAGCTGGGCATTGATGCGACCAACAAGTGGGCGGGTGAAACCGACCGTGAATGGGGCGAACCCATCGTGATGAGCGACGAGGTCAAAAGCCAAGTCGATGAGATGTGGGATCAGTTGGGATTGTAGCGGCGCTGTATGGTGCCATGGCCGTTGCGCTGGGTGCTTTTGGCGCTCATAGCCTTGAGAGCGTATTAACGCCCGAGCAGCTCAGCACTTGGGACACCGCCTCAAGGTATCTGATGGCGCATTCGTTAGCTGCTCTGATCGCCGCCTATGCAGGATTTCATCGTCCGGCAAGCGGTTTCTTATTAGGCGCGGGTTTGTTTTCGGGATCGCTATTCGTCTATTTGATGACAGGATTCCGCCCTCTGGTCTTCATCACCCCACTTGGCGGCGTCGTCATGGTCGCCAGTTGGTTATGGATGGCGCACGCCATCTGGCATCGACGGACGTCAGGTGACTGACAACCTCTGATCGTTGTCAGTTCGTCCAAGGATCTTGACGTTTAAATCATCTATCCTATTTCTAGATTTCAACGAGGAGACAGCCCTGTGAGAACCCTACTGTTCGCCGGACTATTGTTATCTGCACTACCCAGCGTGGCCCACGAAGGCGCAAGTGGAATCGTGAAAGAGCGTATGGACCGATTCAAAGAAACCAAAGAGCAGATGAAGGAGCTACGTGGCTTACTCAAGGCCGGCGACACCGCTGCGGCCGGTGCACTGGCAAGCCAAATTGCTGAATGGGCCCGAGTACTGCCTGAACACTTCCCAGAGGACTCCAATCCCGCACCCAGTGAGGCATTGGATGATATTTGGTTGGATTGGGACGGGTTTATGAAGGTCGCGAATGATTTTCAGACCGCCGCGGAGGCCATGGCAGCGCAGCCAAGTATGGCCAACTTCAAACCCCTGGGTGGAAGTTGCAAGGCCTGTCACGATAGCTATCGCGAGTAGCCGATTTGGGCCAGTATTCGGGGTTTCCGTTTGGTAAATCTGCCGCTATACTGCGCCCCCACCGGAGAAGTGGGTGAGTGGCTGAAACCACACCCCTGCTAAGGGTGCAAGCTGTAACAGGCTTCGAGGGTTCGAATCCCTCCTTCTCCGCCATGCATAAAAAAGGCGCCCATTGGGCGCTTTTTTGTGCGTGAAAGAAAAGCAGGATG
>JAAXJV010000111.1:0-10736 GCA_012269655.1 Pseudomonadales bacterium | reverse complement strand
GCATAAAAAAGGCGCCCATTGGGCGCTTTTTTGTGCGTGAAAGAAAAGCAGGATGAGAACCCGAGAAGAGGGTTCGGCAAAACGCGCAGAACGCGCGTTTTGAGCGAGACCGCTGCTAAGCGGCGAGCCCGAAGGGTCGTGCAGCAGGATGCGAAGCGACAATCCTCCTTCTCCGCTCAGGCATCTGCACTTCATTCACCTTTATTGTTTCTTTTACCGACCTGTTCGCCCACCTTAAAGGCGGCGATTATTCCTTCAAGACCACCTTTGATCTTCGCATCACGAACCGCATCGATTTCAGATTGATTCAAGGTGACCGCAGCTTTTTGAGTCTTCTTTTTGACCGCAACCATGAAACAAACTGTGCAGGCTAAGAAGGCGATGCCAAAGTGCCAAGCCTCAGAAAAACCAAGCCATCGAAGAAATTGATATGCCAAGCCTAACCCTTGTTCGACCAATTCAATTATTTTTTCTTCCGTCACTGCTTAGATTCCCTTCAACGTTGCAGGCGCTGGTTTCCTAATGCGTAAAGATTTGCAGAAAAATACTTCCGGCTAATTGAGATACCCAGACTACATTTCCCGCCAAACATACCCATTGTTTACCGATAGAGCAGTTAATCTTTGGACTATCACCATGACAAATAAACTCAATGTTCTAGGGACCGAACTCGAGCCGTGCTGCTTTGATCCCATGACCGGATTTTTCAGGGACGGGTACTGCCGAACAGATGAAAGGGATGTGGGCAGACACGTGGTCTGCGCACAGTTAACGGATGAGTTTTTGGAATTCACGCGGCGACAAGGCAATGATCTCATTACACCCCGGCCTGAACTTGGCTTTCCGGGATTAAAGGCAGGCGACGGATGGTGTTTATGTGCACTTCGTTGGAAGGAAGCAGCAGATAAGGGTGTGGCTCCGCCTGTGTATTTGCAGCGAACGGAGACCACGGCGCTAAAAGTGATCTCGCTCGATCAGCTTAAAGCGCACGCAGTTGATTTGAACTAGCGCTTATTAGATGTACCAAGGCGTATTCAATTTGACCGTCTTAGCCTCGGATTGAGGTTTTACACCCAAGGCGTTTTTGAAGAAAAAGTTCAAGCCTTTGATCGAGCGGTACAGATTACGTTGAGTCATCACGGCCTCCATTAATTTAGACCTTAGTCTAAATAAGCCCTGCGAATTCGCTAACGCTATTTTTTCCTCGATAGATGAATTTAACTTAACTGTCCTTCGTTTCGCCTGATATTTCTGCGTCCACGCTATCAACGTAGAGCGCTTGCAGCTCTTCGAACGACACCTCACCGTTTTGATCAGAATCTAGGCGAGCCAGTGCCTCAGAGGCTAATTCTCCCAAGTTGTGTTCCAGGTATTCTTGCTCAGAGATAACTCCGTCTTGATTACTGTCTGCACCCTTTCGCTTTAGGAAATTTTGAACATTAAATGATTCCCCGCCTCCAATTTCGCCATCGCTGTTTACGTCCAAATTAGCGAAACGGGTTGCTAAGCTGTCTGCCAACTCCTCAGATAGCGAATTCTGTAGTTCTTGTGCCGACAGACTTGCATCTGAGTCTTCATCCAACTCATCAAAATTAATGGTCGCGAGGTTGGTGACTTCCATTTTATCCACCTGACCGTCACCGTTTTCATCAAACCGTTGAATGAAACGCTGACGGGCCGCCAAACGTTGTTCGTAACTGTTGCCTCGCCCTGCACTGGGATCCAGCTTTTCTAGTGCCTGTAACCCTTTTGCCCTAACTCCAGAATCAATCGATTCGACTTCTTCACTATTTTGATCCGATGAATCCGCATCGCCACTAGTCCGGTTAAACTTATCGAGTTTGGCCGCGGCTGAGTTTCCATTTGCACCTGCTTTACCCTTACCATTGCCGCCTTTCGCCGCCGAAGCTATGTTCGATAAGCTGAGAGTAAGGGCAAGACCTAAGGCCAGAAAAATTGAAACACTAAATGTGTGAGACTTCATGTAGGGATCACCTCGCCGGCCTAAATTTGGTATGAGGCTAACACCGGAGTTGAATCGAAAACTCGGTCTACTGGACAATACCCGGCAAAACCGATGGCCTGGGCGAGCTTTACCTTTCCCCAGGGTAAAGGCTTAAACTCTTTAGAAATTTATGAGTGTTTAAAATGAAAAAAATCGCCCTAGGATTAATAGGAGCTGGTCTTCTGACTGCAGGCGGCGTCATTTATGCCATGCACCAGGGCCATGGATCCTATGCTGAAATGCATGCGGCTCATCACGGTGGCGGTCATGGTCGAGCCGGCGCAGACCATGTTCACGACGAAGTGAATATGCCCGGGTTACAGGGGCGTGATACCACCGAGCAAGAAGTCGCTGACCTTAAAACCATATTCACGCAACATCAGGGCATACGTCGGAGCGTTTCGCCACTGTTTAACGGCATTGTGACCACGACCGAATCTGACGATCCTGCACTGAGAGATGCGATCATTGGGCACGTAGCCATGATGGTGGCCCGTCTGGAAGCAGGAAGAAATCCAGAGGTCATGATTCAGTCACCAACGCTGGATGCCTTGTTTGAGGTCTATGACCAGATCGACACGACCACCGTTGCAACGCCGACTGGCGTCAAGGTCACGCAGACCTCGGCCAACCCAGAGGTCGTAGCGCTTTTGCAAAAACACGCCGGTGAAGTCAGCGATATGTCCGCACGGGGCATGCAAGCAGTCCACGAACGGATGATGAAAAACGGGCATTAAACGTTCCCGCCCAATGCCCGTCTCCAAATGATAAGTTGAGCGGGTTAGCCCGCTCGGAGTTTTTAGCGGCGGCTTTTCAACCTATGAGGCAGTTAAGACTTCAACAAGGATTCGTGATTGGGCGAGAAGCTGGCCAACAACGGCATGGCGGCGCTACCTAGGGCACGAGCGTCACTGGCCAATTGGCCCGAACGGCAATCAAATACGCCCAAACCTTCACGGTTAATGGCATGAATACAGTCGTTGACCGCTTCAACCAAATCGGTTCGGACCTGCTCAGGTACCGCGCCATCGATGATGATGCCGTCAAGCTCTAACAAGGCCACGCCTGACAAAGCGGCCATAGCTATCGCGGGCGCTGCTTCGGCGATCCAGGCTTGTACGGCGTCGCTGTACTGATCCCAAGCCGCCGGACTTTTCCAAAGGGTCGTGGGTTCGGCACCCATCGCAACGACACGCTCCTCTAGCTGCAACAAACTGGCTTTGTCGATCAGCTGACGATTCCCAGGCATGGGCAGTGAGGCCAGGGCGGCAGCGTTGCCGGTTGGACCAGAAAACAGATTCCCGTTGAGCACCAAGCCGCCACCAATAAACGAACCTAAATAAAAATACAGGTGGTTCGGAAGCGCGCCTCCTTGACCGAACAAGAGTTCGGCTGCGCAAGCAGCAGAGGCATCATTGACGTAAACCGCGGGCTCACCCAGTTGCTCATCAATCAGTTGGTGAAAGTCGATTTCCCGCCACGCCTTGATGGTCTCAGCCGGCGCACCTAACTTGGCTTGCCAACCATCCATCCCTGTCGGCTTACAGACACCCACCCCGATAAGCCGGGTCGTTTTCATGACTTGGCGGCGACCAAAAGCCTTACGAGTTTTACCGACAAAAGCCGCGATCGCATTCGGATCCGGGTGGGTATAGACCTCTTGCGCCCGGACAATGATCTGTCCGGTCAGATTGGTCAGGATCATTTCAGTCGAGCGACGCCCAATGTGCACACCAATCGACAAGGCCCCGTCAGGATTAATTTCAAAGGGCACCGAAGGCTGACCCACTTTGCCCTTTTGAGGTTTTAGCCGGCGTAACAGGCCTTCCGCTTCAAATTCACTGACGATCGTCGATACGGTTTGCGCGGTCAGGCCAGTCAAACGGGCGATCTGGGCTTTGGGAATCGCACCCTGCATCCGAACCGTCTGAAGAATCAGTCGCTCGTTGTATTCTCGAACGCCGACTAAATTCGAACCGCGTTTGGCACCCGCCTGACGATTCATTGTTTAGATGTAACTCGCGTTTTCATGAACCCCTTGATCGAGGCCCGTAATCATCGACACGATTTCGTTGGGTTCGGTCTCGCTGGTCAATCGGTTGCCCACAATGCGTCCCTGACGAAACACCCAGATTCGATCCACTAGGTTAAACACCTGACGCAGGTTGTGGCTGATGATAATGACCGGAATACCTTGCTCCTTCAGACCTCGAACGATCTCCTCGACCCGGGTAGTTTCTTGAATACCCAAGGCGGCCGTGGGCTCGTCCAATATGATGAGTTTTTTACCCCAACCGGCGGCTCGAGCAATCGCAACACACTGGCGCTGACCGCCTGACATGCCGGCCAGGGATTCACGTAGATCCGGAATCTTAACGCCGGTTTTGGCCAGCAACTCGATCGCATGCTGTTCCATTGCACCCGCCTTCATCCATGAAAGCGGACCCAAGGGAAGCGAGAATTTCGTGCCCGGAATTTTAATCCGGTCAATGCAATCCTCACGGCCTAAAAAAATGTTCGCAGGCACATCCAGATGATCAGCCAAGGCCAAATTCTGGTACACCGTTTCGATCCCGGTCTCACGGGCATCCAGTGGCGAATCAAACTGAACGGTCTCACCGTAGAACTCAATACGCCCAGAGGTCGGCTGCTCCACACCCGTGATATTGCGCACAAAGGTCGATTTACCCGCGCCGTTATCGCCCACCACCGCGACATGCTCGCCGGGCTCCAAGAAGAAATCGGCGTCATTCAGGGCGTGCACACCCCCGTAATGCTTGGTGAGTTTTTCAGTCTTTAAGATGTGATCCATTTGAGCTCTACGCATTATTTTTCGAATTGCCCAGAGGCTACTTCAGAAATAATTAATAAATCAAATAAATTTATTTATTGACAAGCCATCAAAGTTTATTGCACCTTGATATCAGTGTCGTAAATGCGATGCGAAGATCGAGATAAAAATAAACAGGTTGAGGACACCTCATGATTAAATCGTTTTCTAAGCTAGCTATCGCTGGCGCAATCGCCGCTGGCATGACTCTGTCAGCATCTGCAATGACTATTGGTTATGTCACCAAGTCTGCGACCAACGCGGGCTGGATCATGATTAACCAGGGCGCGACAGACGCCGCCAAAGAAGAAGGCGTGACGCTGGTTACCGTCGGCCCCGCTTTCCAAGGCGACCTGTCTAGCCAGTTGGAAGTTTTCGAAAACCTAACTGCACAGGGCGTTGACGCGATCGGCGTCGCTCCGGTTGACTCTTCAGGTATTGCACCTGCAGTTGACGCGGCCATGGCTGCCGGCATTCCGGTCGTTGCCATCGACACCGGCGTCAGCGGTGCCGAAGTCACTTCATTCGTCGCTACTGACAACTACGCGGTCGCGGTCATCCAAGGTCAAGAAGCGGCCAAGCTGGTAGCCGACGGCGACAAAGTATTCTACGTCACCGGTGACCAGGCTTCTTCAACCGGCCAAGAGCGTCGCGACGGCTTTATGAAAGGCTTCAAAGAAACTCGCCCGAACAGCGAAATCCTAGAAGTGCCCACCAAGTGGAACTCTGACGAAGCTCAGGCGGGCGTTGAAGCACTGCTGAACAGCCACGATGACGTGAAAATGGTCGTCAACGCGTGGGACGGCGGCACCATGGCAGCGAAAGCCGCTCTGGAAAACCTAGGCTACGGCGCCGGTGACGTGAAATTGGTCGGTTTTGACGGCGCAGCTGACGCCATCGTTGCGATGGACGAAGGTTGGGTTCAGGTCGACACCGCTCAGATGCTGTACCAGATGGGTTACCAGGGCATCAAAACCGCAGTTAAAGCAGCAGGAAACATGGTCGTAGACAAGCGTATCGACACCGGTACCTTCCTCGTCACTCCTGAAACCTCGGCGGAATACAAAGCCCTAATCGGCATGTAATACCGCCTAAGGCAGGCACCTTGCCTGCCTTGTTTTCTTCTCCCCCGATGTTGGCCCGCAAGGGCCGCATCACCTAATTCGAATACATTCACTCGCGGAGTAGCGTGATGTCAGAAGCGACGTCAAATAACAGGTTCGCCCGCCTATTGGCCGGGTACTTCAAAAAAGATTGGTCGGGCGCCCTATTGGCCGTCGTGATTCTGGCCATCGCCATTGAGTTGGTAACGGACGGAAAGCCATTTTTCCACCCATCGAACCTGATGACCATTCTGAATAACTCTGCCGCACTGGGTGTGATTGCCGGCGGCATGACGCTGGTCATTTTGACCGCGGGCATTGATCTATCGGTCGGATCCGTGATGGGCATGATCGCGGCACTGGTCGGCTATGTGGCCTCGTACTGGGGATTCCCGCCCATCCTTGCGATCTTATTTGGGATGGCACTGGGCCTCGGCATTGGCCTGATTCACGGCTCACTGGTTGCCCGCTTTGGCATGCCAGCTTTTATTGTGACCCTGGCAGGCCTCTCTATCTGGCGCGGCACCGGCCACCTAACGACCGGCGCGCAGGCGACTCCTAAACTGGATTCAGTTTTTGATTTCTTTGGTCGCTATAACCCTTTCATGCCCCTTCGCCAGGCGTTCCGTGATGGCTCGTTGCCGGATTGGTTGATGCCACTTGGCAGTTGGGTCGACGCCAACTGGGTAGCCTATTTCCGCACCTTCCAGATGTCGCTCGTGATCTTCATTTTGTTTTTCATTGTGCTGGGTCTGGTGGTCAAGCACACCAAATTAGGCCGCTACATCTACGCGATCGGCTCGAACGAACAGGGTTCACGCCAAGCCGGTATCGACGTGCGCCTCTATAAAACCCTGGCGTACGTGGTGTGTTCCATGACCGCAGCACTGGGTGCGCTGATGTTTTTGGGGCGCGCCCCCTACGCCAAGTCCGATTACGGGCAGATGTGGGAGCTCGACGCCATTGCCGCCGTAGTGATTGGCGGAACCTCGCTGTTTGGTGGGCGTGGTTCGGTGCTGGGCACCTTCCTTGGCGTGATTTTGCTTAAACTGATTGCAAATGGCCTGACGCTGGCTCAGCTGAATACTTTTTGGCAAATGGTCGTGCTGGGCATGATTATTCTGTTGGCCGTCGGTATCGACATCGTTCGACAAAACGCCAATCCCGAAAAAATTAAGCAAGTACTGTTTGCTGTGGCGGCGGCCTCGCTGTTTTTCGCCAGCATTCACCCGATTGCACAATTTGTTAGCGCCCAATTAAGCCTGCTTGAGCACAGTCATTCGGCGTCGCTGTTGGCAGCGGGCAGCAACTTGGCTCCGACACAGGCCACTCGACTGCTCGAGGGCGATGCCCTTGCGGCCGTGCAGGCAGCCGCCTCAGCCAGTTGGATTTATGCGCTTCTGCTGGGTGTCATGGTGGTGCTGAGCTTCTTAACCCTGGCACGTCCCAACAAGCCCACATCCCTGATGGCGATCGGTCTACTGGTCGCGGCTGGCATTTTGTTGAGCCTGGGTGGATGGCCGGGTGTACCGGTGTTGGCGCTAGGGCTTGCCGCGTTGCTGGGTTCGCTTTACACCGACAGCCTGTTTGAACAAGCTCGGCAGGCCTGATTATGCTGCTGAATGTGCATCCGCTGTTAGGGCCTGATTTGCTGCATGCACTGGCGAGCATGGGGCATGGCGATCAAATCGCCATTGTCGACGCAAACTATCCGGCAGCCGCCAAAGCCCAACGCCTGATCCGAGCTGACGGTCATGGAGTAATCGATGTGCTCGAAGCCATCATGACCGTATTGCCTGTTGAAGCGGCGGCGATGCCCAATACTCAGCGCCCGATCCACGACGCCTTGAAAAGTCGACTGCCGGACATCCAAGCGCTGGGCGATGATGAGTTTTATGGGCTTGCCAATGGTGCCTACGCGATGGTCGCGACCAGTGCACCCGAGTTGTACGGCAACGTGGTGCTGACCAAAGCCGCGGTCGGGCACTGAATCAGCTTGCGGCGTCCTCAAATTCACTAACGGCCCGCAACGAGAGTGGGTTTTCGGTCCACTCCAGGGCGAGTTGTCCAGGAATGGCAAAGGTTCGGAAACCCATTTGTGCTAGGTGTTCAATTTGCTCACTCGAGCGAAGACTGGCCACCAACACTCTCGTATTCTGCTCGATTTGGCGCATGGTCTGAAAGGCTGGATCAGCGTTACTCGAGGCTTCATGCAAGCGGGCGTAATAAGGCGCGGCGTAAGCCACCCCTAAGGCTTCAGCCACCATGATTTGCGAGGGCGAGTAAATGGCCGTTAGGGTCACTCGATCTGGGCAATCGATGTGATTGACCACAGGCAATCCGGCCGCCACCGCCGGTATCTTGACGAAAACGCCCGGACCGATCGACAAAATGTCCTCCGCGCAAGTTGCCCAGTCATCACCGAACACTTGAAAGTGAATCTCGCCATAACCCAGGGCCTGAGCCTGCTCAAACAAGCGATTGTAGTTTTCGATCGAGCAGGTCATACCTGCCCGCTGCATCAACAGTGGATTGGTCGTGATGCCAGCAAACACGCCCTGCGGCGCCAGCCGCTGCCAGACATCGGTATCGGCCGTATCCAATAAAAGCTTCATCATGATCCTAATGTTACGTTGATACGCCGCGCCTGCCCATTCACGCCAAACATTCCAGCAGAGCCGCTTCAAACTCTGGGTGCGCCTGGCTAGAAATCAGCTCGACCCGACTCTCTTCGGCCTCGTCAAGCGAGTATTCCTTCACCTCACCTGCAACCGCGTTATAGGCAAACACGCCTTCATTGGTAATAAAAATGCCTTTGATTCGTTCGGCCTCGGTCACAAATAGCAGCCGGCGCAGCGACGTGCGATCAAATTGATGCCAATCGGCAAAGCGCCAACCCTCACTTAAAAACCGTTCACCCTGATTGACCGCGCGGATCCAACCCGACTCCGGAAACTCTAACTGAGAAGCCAAAGGTGGTGCCTCACCATGGCTATGATGGTGATGTGAAGTCGGCTCTGCCTGCATGGCACTTGGTCCTTCAAGCCAAGCCGAATCAATTTCGCCATGTGCGGCAAATTCGATGGGTTTACCCGGGACAAAGTTCTCTAAGCGCCGGCGATCGGATTCGTCGCACAGATCGGCCTTGTGCCCCACCACCAAGTCGGCCACCTCAATTTGCTGGGCAAACACCGGATGATCTGTGTAGCGAGGATTGTCTAAATTACGGGGATCCACCAGGGTGATGGTGCGATTTAACTTGAGCGCGTCGGCGTAATCCGGTCCAGTTAATGTCTGGATCACTTCTTTGGGGTGGCCCAACCCGGTCGGTTCGATCAAAAGGCGATCGGGTTTGGATCGGGTCAACAACATGTTCAGGGCAATCTGCATGGGCAATCCGGACGTGCAACACATGCATCCACCGGGCACTTCGCTGATATAAACCCCCTCGTCTTGTTGCTCCATCAGGGCGCCATCCACGCCAATTTCACCAAACTCATTGACCAGCACCGCCCAACGCTCGTCCGCCGGCTTATTCGCCAACAAATGCAGGATGGCAGTGGTTTTACCCACACCCAGAAAACCGGTGATGACATTGGTGGGGACGGATTGGATCATAGAAGGGCCTTGTCTGAAGAGCAGGGCAGATTAACCGTTGCGCTCAGGGTATTACAGTTCAAATCGCGCCACCGGCTGCCCTAGCACGTCTAAATCCGGTGTCACGCCGAGCCCCGGTAGATTGGGGGCATGCAATGTCCCATCGGCATTCACCAGCGGTTCAAATTGCGCCGTCTTTAGCGTCACCATGGCTCGGGTGTCCAACGCACAACGCAATAGATGAGCGGGCACCGTTTGCGCCATGTGCAAAATGGCGGCAAAGGCGATATCCGATCCCACGGTATCCTGAACACTCATCACCCATCCGGCTGCTCGGGCAATATCACGCTGTCGGCGACTGGCACTCAGGCCCCCTTGTTTGGTGATCTTAATTCCAACGCCATCACACAGATCGTTCGCCGCGGCCAGCATCAAATCCGCATCCGACTGGGCCAGCTCATCTATAAGCAGAGGCCGCTGTAATCGCTGACGCAGCGACTGGGTCTCGCGCCAGCTCGCGCAGGGCGCCTCGAGTACATAGTCCAGGTCAGGCCCGACTAATTGCTCTAGGCGCAGGGCATGCTCGACGCTCAATCCACCGTTGGCATCGACTAAAAACCACTCGCCCGCTTGGCGAGCACTGAGGCTTGCGCGAATACGCTCGGCATCCAAGGCCGGCCCTCCTTCGGCTTCGCTAGCCCCCACCTTGATCGAGTGTCCTTTGAATCCCCGAGCGCGGTATTCGGCGACCCGCTGGGCCATCTCATCCGGTGAGCCTGCACCAATCGATGAGATCAGCCCGATTGGATGATCGGTCCGGCCACCGAGCAAGTCACACACCGGCACCGACAATAACTTTCCAAGCAGATCCCATAGCGCCACATCGATCGCCGCTTTTGCGGCCCGCTGACCCGTCATTCGCACATCCATGGCGTCATTAATACGATCCATGCGACGCGGATCCTGACCCAATACCGCCTCGGCCAATTCTGGCATCGCGGCCCGAATACCCGGGCCGTGCGCTTCGATGTAGCTGGCGCCAAAGGGCGTCGACTCACCCCAGCCGGACACCCCAGTGTCCGTCACCAACTCTACAAAACTGGCGTCAAACCCCGAATAAGTGCGCCCGCCTGACAGTCTGTAGACGCCATGGGCATAGGGCAGATGGACTTGATACAGGTTGAGTTGCTGAATTTTCACA